>JAILGO010000130.1 GCA_024696725.1 Eubacterium sp.
TTTACGTTCAGCTTGACTATAAGTTTTACCCGACCTCCCGGTTCTTCGCAAACGGCTTTCAGTCCTGGACGGACACTAAGGAGTTCACAAGAGAGGAAACCGTATCCGACCTTAATACAATCGGAAAAAGCCCTTACGGAAAAATGTTCGGTATGAAGTACGTGGGCGACTATACCTTTATCCACAACGACAGAAAAAAGGGACAGTTCCATTCTCACGGCTTCGCCTACGTAAGAAACGGCAGCACAATCGACCTTTTCGGCTCGCTTACCGACAGAACGGGCTATACACTGATTTACGCCGATATGCACGCGAACACGGTGCGTTTTTCAAAAGACCTCGACGGAATAACTATTACCGAGCCGTACGAGATTCTTAATCTCTTTATTACGGGCGGTGAGTACGACGAGGTATTCGACGAATACTTTAAAGAAATGGGCGTTAAGCCTCTTACCGACGAGAAAATTAAGGGTTATACCTCGTGGTATAACTATTATCAGGATATAAGCGAGGATATTATCCTCCGTGACCTTAATTCTCTGACCGCACAGAAGCAGTACGTTAATACCTATCAGGTCGACGACGGATACGAAACCAAGGTCGGCGACTGGCTTCTCGTCGACTCGGAAAAATTCCCTCACGGTATGAAGCCGATTGCCGACGCAATTCACGAAAAGGGCTTTAAGGCGGGAATATGGCTCGCTCCCTTCGGCGCACAGAAGGGCTCCGTGCTTGCTAAGAAGCACAGAGACTGGCTTATTAAGGACGAAAAAGGAAAACCCGTTCCCGTAGGACATAACTGGGGCGGCTTTTATGCGCTCGATATCTATAACGACGAGGCGCGTCAGTACATTAATGACGTGTTTAAAACCGTACTTGACGAATGGGGCTTCGACCTCGTTAAGCTCGACTTTCTCTATGCCGCTTCGGTAAAACCGATGCACGGCAAAACGAGGGGAGAGATTGCCTACGACAGTATCGACCTTCTTCGCGAGTGCGTTGGGGATAAAAAGATTCTCGGCTGCGGCGTTCAGCAGATGCCCTGCTTCGGCAAGGTTGAATATATGCGTATCGGTCCCGATATGGCGCTCTGGTGGGAGCATAAGCTTCTTCGCAGGAATATGCACCGTGAGGACGTCTCTACGCCAAACGCGATACATAACAGCATTTACCGCCGCTGTCTTAACGGAAGAGCCTTCCTGTGCGACCCCGACGTATTCCTTTTAAGGCGGGATAATATTGAGTTCACCTTTGAACAGCAGAAAACGCTTGCAAAGTTTATCAAGCTATTCGGCGGCGTGCTCTTTATGAGCGACGATATCTCGAAGTATAACGAGGAGCAGCTCGAGGTCTTTAAGGACGTTCTTACCGACGACGACTGTAAGGTCGTTAACGTTATCGAAGAAAACAATAAGGTATTTATCGACTATGTTCAGGACGGAAAGCCCGGCGTGCTCGCCTTTGACAGTACAACAGGAGCAGTTTATTAAATGAAAACACTATGCTACTATAACGGAAAGATATCCGAAATTGAAGAAATGAATATTCCCGTTACCGACAGAGCGGTTTACTTCGGCGACGGAATCTATGATGCAACCTACGCTCATAACCACAGGCTGTTCGACTTGAAGGCTCACCTCGACCGCTTTTATAACAGCGCGCGGCTGCTCGATATCAATATCCCGCTCGGAAGAGCAGAGCTTGAAGCGCTTTTAGCCGAGCTTGTATTGAAGCTTGACAGCCCTGAGCAGTTTGTATATATGCAGTGCTCAAGGGGTACGGGAATAAGAGAGCATACCTACGGGGACGGCATAAAGGGCAATCTCTGTATTATGCTCACCCCCGAGGGCGTGCAGAACACCTATAACCCGATTGACGTCGTAACCTTTGATGATAAGCGCTTTTTCTACTGTAATATAAAAACGCTCAATCTTATACCGAGCGTGCTCGCCGCAAAGGCGGCAAAAAGAGCGGGCTGTAAGGAAACTATATTCGTAAGAAACGGTATAGTTACCGAGTGCGCCCACTCAAACGTTTCAATTTTTAAGGACGGTAAGGTAATTACCCATCCGCTTGACGATAAGGTCCTGCCGGGAACCGCAAGAATAAGACTGCTCGCTTTTGCAGAAAGGCTCGGCTACGGAGTTGAGGAGAGGGAATATACCCTTGACGAGCTGATGAACGCCGATGAAATTATAGTTCACTCGACGGGCTCGTTCTGTATTCCCGTTAAGTCCGTTGACGGCAGGGCTGTCGGCGGAAAAGCGCCCGTAATGCTTAAAAAGATTCAGGACGCGCTCGTGGCGGATTTTGAAGAGCAGTGTAAGGAGATATAAAATGAGATTTATAGGTAACGTTTTCTGGTTCTTTTTCGGCGGACTCGCAACCGCGCTTGAGTGGTTCTTTGCGGGAATTCTGTGCTGCATAACGATAGTCGGTATTCCGCTCGGTAAGCAGTGCTTCAAGTTCGCTAAGCTCAGCCTCGCGCCCTTCGGTAAGGATATCGAATTCGGCGGAGGCGCACCGTCGGTTATTGCTAATATAATCTGGATTATCTTCTGCGGTATCTGGATGGCGATAACGAACGCATTTTTCGGTATTCTCTGGTGTATAACGATTATCGGCATACCCTTCGGAAAGCAGTTTTTTAAGCTCGCAAAGCTTTCGCTTATGCCCTTCGGCGCCGAGGTTTATAAAATAAAAGACAAAGATTAATACGTAAAAAGAGCAGCCTTAAGGCTGCTCTTTTTTATACTGTCATTTTATTATTTCTCGTTAATCTTTTTGCTGTATTTGGCAAGATAAACGGTTCTCATAAGGAAGCATTCAAACTTGGGTACGTAGTGCGCTCTGTTGAAAATATCAACGTCAACAATCGCCTGACACTGCTTGTTCATAATAATGTCAAGCGCCTGCATATCGCCCTCGGTGTTACCTGTAATGAGAGCGCCTGCGCCCTGAATGAGAACGGCGTTTCTGTTGTCGATTGCGTCGCCGATTTCCTTAGCGCATTCGTCTGTGCTGCCGTCAATCCACGGACAGTTCTTAACGTCGATGCCGACTATCTGAGCGAAGTCGTCAATCATCGGCGTAATGCCGTCTCCCGTGCAGGATACCGCAACAACGTCGGGCGTTGTAAGCTGACGAATCATCGTGCAGTCCTCGGTATTGTAAATCGCTCTGTGAAGCTTTTCAATCTTTGGAGCAAGTCCGTTAATGCCGACGCCCGTTTCAATGTCTACGTCAACCGTCGTGTCGCCTACGGTAAGAGTGAAAACGTTACCGTTTCTTACGGACGAGCCGAGGTCGGGAATGCACTCGGGCATATCGCCCGCCTCGTTCTTGTCAAGGAAGAACTGACGCTTTTTGTCGTCGCTGTAAGTCGTCTCCCATGAATGACGGATATAGTTATCCTTAATAACCTTTTCACAGCATGCCTCAAGGTTTTCCGCGAGCGCGAAAGCGTGCTCGTAGGTGTCGCCCATACAAACGGTGCCGTGGTGCATCATCATAATAGCGCGGGCGCTCGGGTTCATCTCGATACAGCGCTCAACCTTCTTACGAAGGCTGTCGGTAGTTGACATAGCGTAAGCCGCGCAGGGAACTTTATCACCGAGAACGTCTCTGAATTCGGGATATACGTTTCTTATTTCCATACCCGTAATAGAAACGATTGTAGCCGCCTTCTGATGAGTATGAATAACGAAGTCAACCGTCGGATGATGACGGTAAGCCGCAGCGTGAACGCCCTTTTCCGACGAAGGCTTGATATCGCCCTCGTACGAGCAGTCGTCAATATTTACAACAACGATTTCATCGGGGGTTAAATCCTCGTAAGCTCTGCCCGAAGGAGTGATAACGAACTGAGTGTCGGAAATACGGGCTGAAACGTTACCCCAGGTACGTGCGATAAGACCCTTTTCGATAAGGTCAAGACCTGCCTGAACAACTAATCTTTTAGCTTCTTCAATTTCGTAAGCCATAATAATCTCCTATAATTAATTTACGGGAGGGCACAGAGACCCTCCCCTACAGTGTAGGGGGCGACGACCTCGGCGCCCCACTAATTTAATGATTTATTATTCCTCGATTAATTCGCACTTTGAGAGAACCTTGTCGAAACGACGGATGCATTCGTCGATATCTTCCTCGGTGTATGCGCTTGAGGTATAAAGACGTGAGCCTGCGAGCGTTACAAGACCCTCTGCCATATAAGCAGCGCCCATGTACTGCATCTCTGTCTGACGGATACCGGTCTGCTTAAGTACTTTCGGTACCTCCCAAATCT
>JAILGO010000131.1 GCA_024696725.1 Eubacterium sp.
TGTATAACAACGCTTTCGGGAATTATCTAAACACAGCTTTTTATAATATCGGTATATTCCTCAAGCGTAAGAACCTTTATCCTTCTTCTCCTATATTCCTCCGCCAAATCGGTACCGTCGAGAACATGAAGGAGCTGAAGCTTTATCCCGTCGGTCTTTTTACATACGTACGCCGTGCTTTCGAGAATATCCTCCTTCGTTTCGCCCGGCAGACCGATAATAAGATGGGTTACGACGTTCACGCCGGTTTTATGAAGGTCGTCCACCGCTTTATCGTAGACCGGAAGCGGATATCCCCTTCGGATATATTCTGCGGTTTTTTCGTGAACCGTCTGAAGCCCGAGCTCAACAAACACGGGCTTTATCTTATTGATTTCCTCAATCACCTCAAGCACCTCTTTTTCGAGGCAATCGGGACGGGTCGCTATCGAAAGGGCGACGATATCGGGACATCCGACGGCTTCGAGATACTTCGCCTTAAGAACGGCGGGAGGCGCGTAAGTATTCGTAAACGCCTGAAAATAGGCGATATATTTCCCGTCGCGTATCTTACCCGAAACGAGCGCTTTTCCCTTTTCGAGCTGTTCGGTAACGCTCAGCTTCCTGCTCTGGGCAAACTCACCGCTTCCCCCTTTTGAGCAGAAGATACAGCCGCGCGTATCAAGCGTGCCGTCGCGGTTCGGACAGGTAAAGCCGCCGTCGACGGCAATTTTATATACCTTACATCCGAAGCGCTCCTTAAGATAGGAATTAAGCGTTGTATAACTCATAAAAATCCTTTAAATTCTCAGCATTTCCGCAGCAGTAGGACTGTACCTTTCCAAGGTCGAGCGGAGAACCGTCGCAGGCTGTGGCTATGCCGCCCGCCTCATTAAGAATAAGCGTTGCGCCGGCCCAGTCCCACGGACGGAGAATAAGCTCATAGTATAAATCCGCCTTGCCCGAAGCGACGTAGCAGATATCAAGCGCCGCGGAGCCGCCCCGTCTTACCTCAAGCGCTCTGTAAAAGACCTGCTCCGTAAGCTCAAAGGTCTTATGAGCAAGCTCGTGCTCATAAGGACAGGTACCGAAAAGAACGAGAGAATGCTCCGTATCGCAGCCGCTGACTTTAATAGGCTCTCCGTTCAGGAACGCGCCTTTACCCTTTTCCGCATAAAAAACGTTATCAAGGTCGGGGTCCATAACGACTCCGATAACAAGCTCTCTGTCCCTGGCGAGACCTACGGATATTCCGCTGTGCTGAAAACCCTTTATAAAGTTAGTCGTTCCGTCAATCGGGTCAATAATAAAGCAGTAGCCGTCGGTCAGCGTATTGTCGCCTTCGCCCTCCTCGTCGAGAAAATGCGCGTCGGGAATAAGCTTTAAAAACTCAGCTACGAGATAATCCTGAATCAGCTTATCGTATTTTGTAACGAGATTAACCGCCGAGCCCTTTTCAACTACGCCCAAATCGCTTCCCGCGTTTTTATATATTTCCCCTGCTCTTTTAACAATTTCAACTATTTTTTCAAGCATACTCTCTCACCCTTTCAACAAGGTAATTATATCATATTTCCGTACATATTCAATATAATTTTAGTATGATTACGGTTATGCTCACAGCGCGTATTACCGCGTTAATTCTAAGACTGTTTAAAAAAGGCGCGACCACGCTTCCCGGGCGGCTTGCGTTAAAGCTGAAATACAATATACTTACCGGGCTTTCAAAAGGGGTAAAAATAATCTGCGTTACGGGAACGAACGGTAAAACAACCGTCTGCGCTATGATTGAGCACGCGCTGAAAAAGGCGGGGCGCTCATACATAATAAACGGAAGCGGCGCCAATATGCTTAGCGGCGTTACCACGGCTTTTATTATGAATTCAACGCTTACGGGAAAATGCAGAAGCGAATTCGCAATTCTTGAATGCGACGAAAACAGCCTTCCGCTTATCACACGGTACGTCGACGCCGATATTATTACGGTTACGAATCTTTTCCGCGACCAGCTTGACCGTTACGGCGAAACCGATAACACGCTTATGAAGATTAAGGAGGGTATTAAAAACTGTCCGAAGGCGGTTATTATTCTCAACGCCGACGACCCGGTAAGCTATTCTCTTTCAACGGGAATTGATAACAGAGTTATCACCTTCGGCGCGGACTCGGATTCGTCCGACGGCGGTATCCCGGACAGCCGCCGCTGTCCGCTTTGCGGCAGTATTCTTAAATATAAATCAATAACCGTTTCACAGCTCGGCGATTTTTACTGTCAGCGCTGTCCGTACAGACGGCGTACCCCCGATTATCTTATAAGCGGTATAAGCGAAACCGGCTTTCTTTTCAACGACGAGCTTTGCTCGTCGGCACTCGGCGGAATATACAACTTGTATAATTTCGGTGCCGCGGCGGCGGTTATATCTACGCTCGACGCGGGCGACGTGCAGGCGATTTGTTCATTTTCAGGCGCTTTCGGACGGATGGAACGCTTTAGTGTCGGCAATAACACCGCTCTGCTTCTGCTTGTAAAAAATCCCGCAGGGTTAACTGCCTGTATAAAATATGTAAGCAGAATTAAGGGAGATATCAGCGCGGCGTTTGCGCTTAACGACAACTCTGCCGACGGTCGCGACGTAAGCTGGATATGGGACAGCGACTTTACGCCGCTTAAGGATAATTTCAAAAGCGTTTACACCGTCGGTACGCGCTCGCTCGATATGGCGCTAAGGCTCAAATATGACGGAATTACCGCCGATAAGATAATCGACGGTGAAAACTACAGACAGCTTATTGAGATAATAAAAAGCGCCGACGGCGACTTCATTGTTTTTTCGACCTACACGGCTATGATGAAAATGCGCCACCTTTTTATCGACGCTTTCGGAGGGAAGGAATTTTGGAAAAGGACAGAATAACGATAGCTCATTTATACCCCGTGGAGCTTAATCTTTACGGCGACGGCGGGAATATTCTCTGTCTTAAAAGCCGTCTTGAAAGACGTAACATAAGGGCGGATATAATCGAAATCGGTCAGGGGGACGGCATACCCGACTTCGATTTAATGTTTATCGGCGGCGGACAGGACAGAGAAATGAGCGTATTAAAGCACGATATCAGGCGGAAAAGCGAGGCGCTCGGCTACGCAATAGAAAGCGGAAAGGTTATTTTTGCGGTATGCGGAGGCTATCAGCTTCTCGGCGAATACTATAAAACCGCCTCGGGGGAAACGATAAGGCTGAGCGGCGCGCTTCCATTTTACACCGAGGGCGCAGATAAAAGAATAACGGGAAACCTTGTATTTAAAACGCCCTTCGGTACGGCGGCAGGCTTTGAAAACCACAGCGGACGGACTCAGCTTTGCGGTCTTTCGCCGCTCGGAAGGGTTATAAGCGGCTCGGGTAACAACGGGCTCGACGAAACGGAAGGACTGCTTTATAAAAATACCTTCGCGACCTACGCCCACGGTCCCCTTCTCCCGAAATTTCCCGCGCTCGCCGACGAGCTTTTAACAAGAGCCGCAGATTATGAGCTCAGTCCTCTTGACGACGGGCTTGAAAACCGATGCAGAAAGCAGCTTATAAATCGTTTTAAATAAGCATTGAAAAAACCGTCTTTAATATGCTATAATATTATAATAACGTTAAAGGACAGTTTTTATGGATAATTACAGCTCCGTAAGGGAGATTCTTGAGGAAACGGGCAAATATACGAGCTTTACCTCCGGACGCTCTATGTGGCCTCTTATACATCACCAGAAGGACAATATAATAGTTGTCGCGCCCGACGGCAGGCTGAAAAAATATGACATTGCGCTCTACGAGGACGGGCACGGACGCTACGTGCTTCACCGCGTCGTCGAGGTACACGGGGACCACTATATAATTATAGGCGATAACTGTGTCCGCAGGGAGCGCGTTACGGACGATATGATTTGCGGCGTACTCGCGGGCTTTTATAAAAACGGAAAGCACTACGTCGACTGCCGCGACGGAATGCTTCAGAAGATATACGCAAGGCTGTGGACGAGCCTTTATCCCGTAAGACCGGCGATTCTTTTCGCCGAGCGCGCCGCGGGTAAAATCAAAAGAATTCTAAAAGGAAAAAAAGATGAGTAAAAAAAGCAGATTTTCAAAATCCGATATTATCACGCTTAAGTGGATTTATTCCGTCTGTAAATCGGAAAAATGGAAAATCATAATTCAGATAGCGGTTAACATCATTCTCGCCGTGCTTTCAATCGTGTACGCGGGCTTTTCAAAAAACATTATCAACGCGGCTGTTGAGGATAAGGATTTTAAAAAGGTTCTTTACTATGCAGGCGGCTTTTTACTTCTTTTGTGTCTTCAGCTCGGGCTTAGCCTTATTTCGCGAAGCTCGGTTGAGCGCTGTAAGGCGAGGGTTGAATGGATATTAAAGCAGCACATGCTCGCCGTTTACACAAAAAAGGACTATTCGGCTATTACAAAATATCACACGGGCGAGCTTCAGAACAGAATGTTCAACGACGTATCGGTTATCGCCGACGGCTTCACAACGCTGTTGCCGAGCATCGTTCTTGTTGTTACAAGAATGCTCTGCGCCTTCGCGTATCTTGTATATATTGACAAGGTTTTCGCGGTTGTATTCTTAGTCGGCGGAATAATGATTTTTCTTTCGACTCAGCTTTTCAGAAGCAAGCTCAAAACTCTTCATAAAAAGGTTCAGGAAACCGAGGGCAAAACGCGCTCGTTTATCCAGGAGGCGCTTACGAGCCTTCTCGTAGTCAAGGCGTTTTCGGTCGAGGAAAAGGTTCTAAACACCGCAGACGGACTTCAAAAGGAAAATTATGCGGCTAAAATGAAAAGGCGATTTTTCTCAATCAGCGCAAACGCAGGCATAAGCT
>JAILGO010000059.1 GCA_024696725.1 Eubacterium sp.
TGACTTTCCTCGAAAACTCTTCTTCCGTCCGCGGTTCCGTCATTATTGAGCGCGAGAAGTCTTACGCCGTCAGAAAGCTGATAAACGTAAGATAAATGCTGTTTATCGACTGCGACTGCGTCGCCGAAGCCGAAATCTTTATAAAGCTCAATAAGCTCGTCTCTCGGCGTAGGCTCAGGATGAATTCTTCCGTTTTCATCAAAGCCAAAGCAGCCGTCGGGTTTATCCTTAAAATCGTGGTCAGCGGTTACGACGAGAACTCTTTTGCCCTTTTCCTTAAGTCTCTTAAGATGCTCGATATATGCGAGGTGGCTCTCCTTTTCGCCATTGAACGAGAGGTCGCCCGCTATAAGAAGCGTATCAGCCTCGTCAGCATTTTCAATATATTCAAATACCGCCTCGTTAATCGCCTGAGTCTCCTCAAAGCACTTCTGCTCATAGTGCATAAAATCGTCATAGTATTCGTTATACTGACTGAGCGAGTGCTTATAAAAATGAGTATCAGTTATAAGATAAAATTTAGTACTCTCCATCATATTACCATTCCTCCTTAGGACATCCGGCATCCTTAAGCCTTGCCCTTATTTCAACGTAACAGCCGCAGTTCAGGCACATACCCGATATCAGTCCGTCGCAGGTTTTACAGATATCGAGGCGATTATTCGAGGTCGCTTCGTCGGTTAGACTATCTTTAATCGTTTCAAGATACGCCGTAAGCTCGGCGTGCTTTACTTTTTCTCCTGCCTCAAGAAGCAGGCATTTTTTACATTTATTCATCTTTCGATAGTGAATCTTATCACCGAGCAGGCGGGAAGCTCTGCGGTAAAGCCGTCAGAAAGCTTACGGAAGCCGCTGAACTCCTTAATGCACACCTTCTCCTTCTTACCGAAATCGTTAAGGTCGTGAGAGTCGCCCGTAATAATTTCAGCCTTTATACTCTTAATCCTGCTGTCGGCAAGCTGACACTTAATCTTAGCTTTTTTAACGTCAGAGGTATTTGCGATTGTAGAATAGATAACTCCGTGTTCGTCGATTGACGCGCTTTCGATAAGCTGAGGAAATTCTCTTCCTCCGTCGTTCTTTGAGGCTATCTTATCGCTTGTTATATACGAGCCGAGAAGTGTATTGTTCTGATGCTCCTTAAATAACTTGAAAACATAGTACGTCGGCGTTTTAACCATTTTCTTACCGTCGGTAAGAATTACGGACTGAAGCACGTTAACGGTCTGAGCGATATTACACATAAGAAGCCTGTCGGAGTGCTTATTAAAGATATTGAGAGTCAGAGCGGCGACAATCGCGTCGCGCATCGTGCTCTGCTGATAGAGGAAGCCGGGATTTGTACCGGGTTCAACGTCGTACCAGGTTCCCCATTCGTCGACAACGAGCTTGACGCGCGTTCCAGGGACTACGCTTTCCATCATGGCGAGATGATTATTAATAAGCTCATCCATACGGTAAGCCTTACAGATTGTCGAAATATACTCGTTTCTGTCAAATACCGTAGCGCTTCCCTTATTATTCCAGTTATCACGCGGCAGAGTATAGTAGTGAAGCGAGATAGCGTCGGTCGAATACTTTACCTTATCCATCACTTTTTTAGTCCAGTGATAATCGCCTACGTTGGGACCGCAGGCTATGCGGATAATATGCTCGTCGGGCTTATAGTCACGAACGTAGACGTTATAGTTTTTATAAAGGTTTCCGTAATGCTCAGGGTCCATATTTCCTCCGCATCCCCAGCTTTCGTTACCTACGCCGAAATACTTAAGGTTCCACGGAGTCTTACTTCCGTTCTTTGCTCTGAGCTCTGCCATCGGCGAAACTCCGTCGAAGGTCATATACTCTACCCACTCGCTCATTTCACGAACAGTTCCCGAGCCGACGTTACCGTTAACGTAGGCGTCGCAACCGAGCTGACGGCAAAGCTCAAAATATTCGTGAGTACCGAAGGAATTGTCCTCAACTACTCCTCCCCAGTGGGTATTAATCATTTTCTTTCTGTCGCTTTTTTTACCGATACCGTCTTTCCAGTGATACTCGTCGGCAAAGCAGCCGCCCGGCCAGCGAAGAACGGGTATTCCCATTTCCTTAAGAGCCTTTACGACGTCATTTCGCATTCCGTTTACGTTCGGGATATTACTGTCCTCGCCGACGTAGATTCCGCCGTAGATACAGCGACCGAGGTGCTCGGAGAAATGGCCGTAAAGGTCTTTATTGATTACTGATTTTCTCTCGTTGGGGTTTATCAGATATTTTTCCATAAATAGCCCTCCTGCGTTACTTTAAAACTAACATAAAAAATCGATAAAGTCAATTAAATGAATTGCAATTTATTTAATTTGTGTTATAATGTCGTGGGTGATTAATTATGATGATAAACAAAGAAAAAGGAATTAGCCTTATTAACGGGTTGAACGCTGACGCACTCGTTCTTTTTGACGAGGCGAATATGCACTATATGTGCGGCTTTTCACCGAGCGAGGGCGTTGTTTTCATTACGAAGGACGGCGCGGCTTACCATATCGTCGACAGCAGGTATATCGAGACAGCTGAGGAAAATGCGAAAAACACGGGACTCACGGCGCTTGAGCCGGAAAAGAGCTTTTTCGAGGAGCTTGCAGCACTTGCAAAAAAGCACGGCGTAGAGTCAGTAGTATACGAAAGCGATACAATTTCTCTTCTGCGCTTCAATAAGCTTAAGGAGTCGCTCGGAGATATTGGATATATTGAGCTCGGCGACAGGCTTATGCGCATAAGAAACCGTAAGGAGCCCGACGAAATTGTATTTATGAAGCAGGCTAACGGTATTGCCGAATCGGCTTTTCTTGAGCTTCTTAACCACGTTAAAGCCGGAAAAACCGAAAAGGAGCTTGCCGCGTACTTCGATTATCTTATGGCGAAAAACGGCTCCTGGGGACTTTCCTTCGACACTATTCTTCTTACGGGCGCTCACACCTCGATGCCGCACGGCGTTCCGTCGGATAAGGTTATTAAGGAGGGCGACTTCGTGCTCTTCGATTTCGGCGCGACCTATAAGGGCTATCACTCCGATATGACGAGAACGGTTGCCGTCGGAAGCGCAACGGACGAAATGAGAAGCAGATATAATCTTGTTCTTGAAGCTCAGCTTGCGGGTATAAAGGCGCTCGAAGCGGGCGTTAAATGCAAGGATGTATACAAGGCGGCGCGCGACGTTCTTGAAAGAGAGAATATGGCGGAGTATTTCCGTCACGGTCTCGGTCACGGCGTAGGACTTGAAATCCACGAGGGCTTCAATTCAAGCCCGAAAAGCGAGGACACCTACGAGGTCGGTAACGTAACCTCAATCGAGCCGGGAATTTATCTTCCCGATAAATTCGGTATAAGAATCGAGGACGTTTTATACCTCTCGCCGCGCGGAAGAGAAAACCTTTCAACGATTACGAAAGAGCTGATTATTCTGTGATGAAAGCGGTAATATTCGATATGGACGGCGTACTCTTCGACACGGAGAGACTTGCAGTTAAAGCGTGGGACGAAATCGGCGTTAAGTGCGGACTCGGTCCCGTCGGGTATATGGTATACGAAACTCTCGGACGGACTACTCCCGAAAGCGTTAAGATATTCAAATCGCGCTTCGGCGACAGCTTCAATAACAGCGTTTTTCAGAAGGAATACAGAGAGTGGCTTAACGCGTATTATGAAAACAACCCCGTTCCTGTTAAGAGCGGAGTTAAGGAAATTCTTACTTATCTTAAAGAAAACGGCTATAAAACCGCCGTCGCCTCCTCGTCTACAAAAGACTCGGTTTATCACCATTTGGACAACGCGGGTATTACGGATTATTTTAACGAAATAGTCTGCGGCGACAGTATTGAAAAGTCAAAGCCCGAGCCCGATATATATATTAAAGCCTGCGAGCTTCTCGGTGAAGCGCCCCAAACTTGTTATGCCGTCGAGGATTCAGAAAGCGGACTTAAGTCTGCGCGCGGCGCAGGCTGTAAGGTAATATACATACCCGATTTATACGAGGCGGAAGGCGGGACGTTAAAATGTATAGATTATAAATTTGAGAGCCTCAACGAATTTCTTGAGCATATAAAAAAGACCTGAGTTAACCTCAGGTCTTTTTTTTATTTTACCTTATAGATATTGCCCTCGAACGGGCGGAGCTTTTCACTTTTGTCGTTTCTTGTTGAAAGAAGAAGCTCCATCCTGCTGACGTCGAGCGGACGATTAAGCTGTTCTCTTCCGAGGTTAAGCTCAACATAGTAAAGCTCGCCGTTATATTCGCGGTAATAGCAGTAGAGCGGAGCGGAGATTCCGTTAGCTATTATAAACTCGCCGTAAACGAGCGCCTTATGCTCCTTACGCAGCGCTATAACTTTCTTATAGAATTCAAGCACGGAGTCGGGGTTCTTCGCTTCGTCCTCGGCGTTATATTTTCTGTAATCGGGAGTAATCTTCATCCACGGAGTACCCGTAGTAAAGCCCGCGTTTTCGCTGTCGGACCAATGGAACGGAGTTCTCGAATTATCACGCGTTCCCGTCTGTACGACGAACATCGCCTTTTCGGGCTTCTTACCCTTTTCAATCATTTCGTTATACTTACCGACAGCCTCGCGGTCGTCGATATCGTCGATTGAATCGAACTTTCCGTTACCCATTGAAATTTCCTGTCCCTGATAGATATAAGGCGTTCCTCTCAGAGTCATTTCTATAAGTCCGCAAACCTTAGAAATATCCTCGCGGTACGCGCCCGTCTTGTCTACCTTAGCGACGATACGCGGATTATCGTGGTTTTCAAAGAAAACGGTCGGCCAGCAGTGATTCGTAAGGTTAGTCTGGAAGCGCTCAAACTCAAGCATAACCTTATATAAATCGAATTCGTAGTAATCGTAATTAGTGTGGCCCTGATTGATAAGAAAGTCGAAATTAAAGATTGTATCGAGCTCCTTACGGTAGTCGGCGGTAAGCATTTTAGTCATCTCGATACCTGCGCCGCCGCATTCGCCGACGGTGTATACGTCGTAGTTACCGAAGGACTTTTCGCGCATTTCGGCAAGATATTCATGAAGCCTCGGACCGTAGAAATAGAATTCAGCGCCCTTGTAGCCCGTAAGCATTCCGAGGAAGGAGTTAGCCTCGGGAAGTCCCTTAACCTTAGAAATGAAGTTAATAACATCCATTCTGAAGCCGTCGACTCCCTTGTCGAGCCACCAGTTCATCATTGAATAGACCTCTTCCCTTACCTTCTCGTTTTCCCAGTTCAAATCCATCTGCTTCTTCGAGAAAAGGTGAAGCGCCCATTGATTTACGCTTTCGTAATAATTCCACGCGGGACCGCCGAAAAGGCTAATCCAGTTATTGGGAGGAGTAACGCCCTTATCCGTTGCGTCGCGCCAGAGATAATAATCGTGGTACGGGTTATCCTTCGACTTTTGCGCCTCTTTAAACCACTCGTGCTCGTCGCTTGTATGGTTTACAACGAGGTCTACGATAAGCTTCATACCGCGCGAATGGATTTCCTCAAGAAGGAGGTCGAAATCCTCCATCGTGCCGAACTCATCCATAATTTTCTTATAGTCGCGGATATCGTAGCCGTTGTCGTCGTTAGGCGAATCATAAAACGGAGAGCACCAGATTGCGGTAACGCCAAGCTCCTGAAGATAGTCGAGCTTAGAGCGGATACCGTTTAAATCGCCAATTCCGTCGCCGTTGCTGTCACAGAAGGAACGGGGATAAATCTGATAGATTACGGCTTCCTTCCACCATTTTTCGCTCATCTCGCCCTCGTCGGTAATAACAGAGTTCTTTTCGAGATTGAAAAGGTCGCAGATAGTCTGAAGCGTCTTACGGTTAAGAAGTCCCGCGGTAAGCGGAGCGAGCGCGCCGAGCTTCATCTTTCCGATAGCGCCGGTTTCAATAAGCGAGGTCGGCAGCCTGAACGCAAGCATAAGTTTTTCAAGCATATCCTTAGCCATGGGATTTTCCATAGCTTCTTTAATTTTTGTGTTTAGCGTTATTTTTTCCATAAATATCACCTCTGCGTTTTATTATACCACACTTTAGCGTGCTGTTCAAATAAATTATTCAACGATTTTAAGGTATATATTTGTTTTCACAGAAAAATATTACAGTAAAATTTATTGAAATTGACAAAATATTAACAATTTTAACAAATACTCTGAAATAGCTTGCAATTTACATTAAATATGTTATTATTATATAGGTTTAAACTAACCGAAATAAATAAGGAATATAAGAGGTGTTTAATTATGCAAAAGAAATTAAGCAAAATTCCGTTCAACGGCACACCCGAGCAGGAGGCTAAGCTCAGAGCTGTCATCGCCGAGAATAAAGATGACCAGAGCCGCCTTATCGCAGTAATGCAGGAAGCTCAGGAAATCTACGGCTACCTTCCGATGGAGGTACAGGAGATTATCGCCGAGGGTATGGGAGTTCCGCTTGAAAAGGTATTCGGCGTCGCTTCCTTCTACGCTCAGTTCTCTATGTCTCCGAAGGGCAAGTACAACATTTCGGTATGCTTAGGTACTGCCTGCTACGTTAAGGGCGCTCAGACTCTTCTTGAGGGACTTCAGGAAATGCTCGGTATCGGCGTAGACGAATGTACTGCCGACGGAAAGTTTTCTATCGAAGCCTGCCGCTGCATCGGAGCCTGCGGCTTAGGTCCCGTACTTACCGTTAACGACGAGGTTTACGGAAAGCTCAACGCTGACGACCTCGGAGATATTTTAAGAAAATACAACGCTTAAGGTACTTATATGACAATTAGTGAGATAAAAGAGCTACTCGGCGCAGAGGTGCTCTGTTGTGAGGAAAACATTAATAATTCCGTTTATTCAGCCTGCGGCTGCGACCTTATGAGCGACGTTCTCGCTTACGTTAAGGACCAGGCTGTGCTTCTTACGGGTCTCGTTAACCCTCAGGTAGTACGCACGGCTGTTATGATGGATATGGTTTGTATAGTATTTGTAAGGTCTAAAACGCCGAGCGACGAAATGTTAAGGCTTGCCGAGGATAACGGTATCGTTATTATGAAAACGGACAAGCGCTTATACGAAGCTTGCGGTATCTTATATTCAAATAATCTTACCGGCGAGGCTCAAAAGGCATGAGCGACGAGCTTGTATTCCACTTCGACATTGACGGAGACGACTTTACCTCCGCCGGTCAGGCGTCTGTACAAATCAAAAAAAATCTGCGTGCGCTCGGTATTCCGCCCGAAACGATTAGACGCGTTTCGATTGCAATGTATGAGGGCGAAATAAATATGGTCATTCATGCAGGAGGCGGCGAGGCTGACGTTATTATCAGCGAGGATTGTATTACAATTATTCTTGCCGACCGCGGACCGGGCATAAAAAACGTTGAGCAGGCAATGCAGGAAGGCTTTTCCACAGCCTCCGATAACGTGCGTTCCCTCGGCTTCGGCGCGGGAATGGGTCTGCCCAACATGAAAAGCTACACCGACGAAATGAAAATTGAAACTGAGGTCGGAGTAGGAACAACAGTAACAATGAAGGTTAAAATAGCTTAGTGTGATAATATGGATAGATATGAACATTCCGTTTTGCTCGACAAGACGAAATGTACGGGCTGCACGTCCTGTCTTAAGCACTGTCCTACGGAGGCTATAAGAATCAGCGACGGTCACGCCGTCATTAATGATTCGCGCTGTATCGACTGCGGTGAGTGTATAAGAATATGTCCTCATCAGGCTAAAAAGGCAGTTAGCGGTAAGCTTGACAATATGAAGCGCTTTAAGTATAAGATTGCGCTTCCGGCGCCGACTCTTTACGGTCAGTTCGACAATCTTGACGATATCGACTACGTGCTTGACGGACTTAAAAAAATAGGCTTCGACGACGTTTATGAGGTTGCCAAGGCGGCAGAGCTTGTATCGGCATATACGAGAATGTACCTTAAAACCGAAGGAATTAAGAAGCCGCTTATAAGTTCCGCGTGTCCCGTCGTCGTAAGGCTGATTGAGCTTCGTTTTCCGCTTCTTGCGGAGAATATAATACACATGCTGCCGCCGATGGAGGTTGCGGCAAGGCTTGCAAAGGAACGCGCTCTTAAGGAGCATCCCGAATTCAAGCCCGAGGAAATAGGCGTATGCTTCATTTCCCCGTGTCCCGCGAAGGTCAGCTACGTTAAGAACGGCTTTGCCGACTACAAGAGTCAGGTCGACGAGGTAGTATCCATTAAGGATATCTACTTCCTTCTTATAAATGAAATGTCGCACGGAAGCGATATTGAAACGCTTTGCGAATCGGGTATTATCGGAATCGGCTGGGCGAGCTCAGGCGGTGAAGCTACGGCGATATTCAACGAGAATTTTCTCGCCGCCGACGGAATCGAAAACGTTATTCACGTTCTTGAACAGGTTGAAAACGGAAATATTCCGACGCTTGAATTCATTGAGCTTAACGCCTGTCCCGGCGGCTGCGTCGGAGGCGTTATGGCTATGCAGAATCCGTTTATAGCTAAAGCAAGGCTTCAGTCGTTAAGACACAGTCTTCCCGTATCGCAGAATTTTATAGACAACTCGAACGATTACATTCCCGAGGGATATTTATTTAACGAGCTTCCCCAGTACAAGCCGATAACGAGGCTTTCGGACAGCATAGTTGAAAGTATGAGAATGCTCGCGGACATTCAGAAGCTGCGTGAATCGCTTCCCGGTATCGACTGCGGAGCGTGCGGCGCGCCGACCTGCAGAGCCTTCGCCGAGGACGTAATCAGAAAAAGAGTAAGTCCCGACGGCTGTGTAATACTCACGGCTAAAAGGGCTGAGGGTGAGAAATAAATGACAGTAAACGATTTAATTAATGAATTCGGCTTTGAGGCGCTGAGCCTTCCCGACGGCGAGAGAGAGATTAACGGCGCCTATATCGGCGACCTTCTCAGCTGGGTTATGGGACGCGCTCAGGCTGATAACGCGTGGATAACGATTATGAGCAACATTAACGTTATCGCCGTTGCCTCGCTCGCCGACGTCGCCTGCGTAATTCTTGCCGAGGGCGTTAAGCTTGACGAGGAAATAATCGAAGCAGCGCGTCAGAAGGATATTAACGTTTTGACTTCTCCCCTACCCGCTTATGAAACAGCAGAAAAGCTGTTCGGAAGAATATAAATGAAAAGATATTATTACGATTTACATATTCACTCCTGTCTTTCTCCCTGCGCCGACAACGACAACACGCCGAACAATATCGCAGGGATGGCGAAAATATGCGGACTTGATATCGTCGCTCTTACGGACCACAATTCCTGTAAAAACTGTCCGGCCTTCTTTGAGGCAGCGGAGCGTTACGGAATTATCCCTGTAGCGGGAATTGAGCTTACGACGAGCGAGGATATACACGTTATCTGTCTTTTCGAGGAGCTGAGCGAGGCTATGCGCTTTGACTCGGATTTACAGAGCCACAGAACGCTCGCGCAAAACAGGACAGACATTTTCGGAGAGCAGTTAATACTTGACGGACGTGACGAGGTTATCGGAAGCGACCCTTACGTTCTCTCATTCGCAACGGATATTTCTCTTGAGGACGTACCCGCGCTTGTTGAAGGCTACGGAGGTATATGCTACCCCGCCCACATAGACCGTCAGTCAAACGGCGTTATCGCAACGCTCGGTACCTTCCCCGAAACGCCATACTTCGCGAACGTTGAAATCAACAGAAGCGAAAGCATTGAAGAATATGTAAAGCGCTACTCTCTCCAGGATAAGAGAATAATCGTCAGCTCAGACGCCCATTGTCTTACCGATATGAGAGATAAGGAAAACTACTTTGAGCTTGACTGCGAAAACGCTTCGCAGGTAAGGCACAGGCTTTTTGAAGAACTTAGAAAATGAAAGAGTTATCGTTAAACATACTTGACGTAACCGAAAACTCCGTAAAGGCGGGAGCTACGCTTACCGAAATTATTATCGAGGAAAGCGACGATACGCTTAAGCTGACAATAAGAGACGACGGCTGCGGTATGGACGAAGGAACCGTTAAATCGGTTACCGACCCGTTCTATACTACGAGGACGACGCGAAAGGTCGGAATGGGTATCCCCCTACTTAAGCTCGCCGCAGAGCAGACGGACGGAAGCTTTAATATAAGCTCGTCAGTCGGCGAAAAGCACGGAACAGAGGTTACGGCGGTATTCAATAAAAAGCATATTGATTTTACTCCTCTCGGCGACGTAACAGCTACGCTTACAACGCTGATTCAGGGACATCCAGACACGGATTTTCTTTTCCGTCACACAGTCGGCGGAAACGAGATTACCCTCGACACGAGAGAGGTAAGAGCCGTACTCGACGGAGTTCCGCTCGACACCTATGAGGTTATAAAGTGGATTGAGGAGTACGTAAACGAGCAATACGGACAGTAAGGCTGTCAGTATATAAAATGTTAAAAAATATTTTAGAATAAGGAAGGAAAACGCTATGAAATCACTCGCTGAACTTCAGGCAATCAGAGAAAAGATGAGGGACAAGGTTGTTCTTCGCGAAGGCTCAAACGACGTGCGTGTAGTAGTAGGCATGGCGACCTGCGGTATTGCGGCAGGCGCGCGTCCCGTTCTTAACGCATTCGTTGAGGAGGTTAACGCTAAAAATTTAACAGACCGCGTTACCGTATCACAGACAGGCTGTATCGGCATCTGCCAGTTTGAGCCCGTCGTAGAGGTTTTCGAGGCAGGTAAGGACAAGGTTACTTACGTTAAGATGACTGCTGAAAAAGCCAAGGAAGTTATTGAAAAGCACATTATAGGCGGCAAGGTTATTGCGGAATACACCGTTGACAGAGCCAAGTTATAATATTGGAGGTTAAGTTATGATTCGTTCACAAGTTCTTATCTGCGGCGGAACAGGCTGCACCTCATCGGGCAGTAAAAAGATTCACGCTGCTTTCGTGGAAAACCTCGAAAAGCACGGTCTTACCGATGAAATCAAGCTTGTTAAGACCGGATGCTTCGGTCTTTGCGCACTCGGTCCGGTCGTAATCGTTTACCCCGAGGGTACGTTCTACTCGATGGTTAAGCCCGAGGACGTTGCTGAAATCGTTGAAGAGCATCTTTTAAAGGGACGCGTTGTCGAGCGCCTTGTTTATAATGAAACGAGCGCTCCCGTTGAAGACCTTGACTCGCTCCATATCTCTCTTAACGATACCGACTTCTATAAGTCACAGCACCGTGTTGCGCTCAGAAACTGCGGCGTTATCGACCCCGAGAATATCGACGAGTATATCGCGATGGACGGTTACGCAGCACTCGGTAAGGTTCTTACCGAAATGAAGCCCGAGGACGTTATTGAGGTTATCAAGGCTTCGGGACTTCGCGGTCGCGGAGGCGGCGGCTTCCCGACAGGCTTCAAGTGGTCTCTCTGCGCTCCGAACAAGGCTGACCAGAAATACGTTGTATGTAACGCCGACGAGGGCGACCCGGGCGCGTTTATGGACCGTTCCGTTCTTGAGGGCGACCCGCATTGTATTATTGAGGCAATGGCTATCTGCGGCTATGCTATCGGTGCTACCGAGGGTTACGTTTACGTAAGAGCTGAGTATCCTATCGCTGTTGCAAGACTTCAGATTGCAATCAATCAGGCTAAAGAGTACGGTCTTTTAGGCAAAGACATCTTCGGCTCAGGCTTTGACTTCGACCTTCATATCCGTCTCGGCGCCGGCGCTTTCGTCTGCGGTGAAGAGACTGCTCTTATGCATTCAATCGAGGGTAACAGAGGCGAGCCCAAGCCCCGTCCCCCGTTCCCTGCACTTAAAGGTCTTTTCGGCAAGCCGACCGTTGAAAACAATGTTGAGACCTTCGCTAACGTTCCCCAGATTATCCTTAAGGGCGCTGACTGGTTCGCTTCAATGGGTACCGAGCGTTCGAAGGGTACTAAGGTATTCGCTCTCGGCGGTAAGATTAAGCACACCGGTCTTGTTGAGGTTCCGATGGGTACTACCCTTCGCGAAATTATCTACAATATCGGCGGCGGCATCCCGAACGGAAAGAAGTTCAAGGCTGCCCAGACCGGCGGTCCTTCGGGCGGATGTATTCCCGCTTCCCTTATTGATACAGAGATTGACTACGATAACCTCACAGCTATCGGCTGTATGATGGGCTCGGGCGGTCTTATCGTAATGGACGAGGATACCTGTATGGTTGATATCGCTAAGTTCTTCCTTAAGTTCACGGTTGACGAGAGCTGCGGTAAGTGTACGCCCTGCCGTGTAGGTACTAAGAGACTTCTCGAAATGCTTGAAAAGATTACAAGCGGAAAAGGCACTCTTGAGGACCTCGACAAACTTGAAGAGCTTTGCTACTACATTAAAAATAACTCTGCGTGCGGTCTCGGACAGACTGCTCCGAACCCGGTTCTCGCAACCCTCAAGTTCTTCAGAAACGAATATGAGGCTCACGTTCTCGAAAAGAAGTGTCCTGCAGGCGTTTGTAAAGACCTTCTTACCTTCACTATCGACAAGGATAAGTGTATCGGCTGCGGAATGTGCGCGAGAAACTGTCCCGCAGAGACAATACATAAGACTGATTACACGGCTCCCGGTCATAAGCTTCCTTCTTATGAGATTGACCCGGCTAAGTGTATCAAGTGCTCTGCTTGTATAAACAACTGTAAGTTCAAAGCAATCAGCTGTAAGTAAGAAAGGAGAACTCAATTATGAAAAAACTGATTA
The DNA here is from genome assembly GCA_024696725.1 of Eubacterium sp. Classification (GTDB taxonomy): domain Bacteria; phylum Bacillota; class Clostridia; order Oscillospirales; family Acutalibacteraceae; genus Eubacterium_R. The sequence continues at coordinate 12,696 of JAILGO010000059.1, forward strand.
ATTTAAAAATTAACGGCATCGCTGTTTCAGTTCCCGAGGGCTCCACTATTCTTGACGCAGCTCGCGCAACGGGTATTGAAATCCCCACGCTTTGCTTTATGAAGGATAAAAACGAAATAGGCGCCTGCCGTATCTGCGTTGTTGAGGCTAACGAAGGCAGAGGCTTCCGTCAGGTTACAGCCTGCGTTTATCCCGTATCTGAGGGTATGGAGGTTCTTACAAACACCGAGAAGATTCAGAAGTCGAGAAGAACAACTCTCGAGCTCATTCTTTCGGTTCACGATAAGAGCTGCTTATCCTGTCAGCGTTCAACAAACTGTGAGCTTCAGAAGCTCTGCCGTGACTACGGCGTTGATATGACAAGCTTTGAAGGCGAGAAGCCGAAGTACGAAAAGGACTTCAGCACTCCTCACCTTATCAGAGACAATAACAAGTGTATCCTTTGCAGACGCTGCGTTGCGGCTTGTAAAGAGCAGTTCGTAAGCGTTATCGGTCCGAACGACCGAGGCTTCGACACCTCTATCGGTCAGCCCTTCGCTGTTTCGCTCAACAACACTCCGTGTATCTCCTGCGGCCAGTGTACCGTAGTATGTCCTACGGGCGCTCTTGTTGAAAGAGACGACACCGACAAGGTATGGGACGCTCTTAACGACCCCGAAAAGCACGTTGTAGTTCAGACCGCTCCCGCTGTACGCGCTACTATCGGCGAGTGCTTCGGTCTTCCCATCGGCACTAACTGCGAGGGTAAGATGGTAGCAGGTCTCAGAAGACTCGGCTTCGATAAGGTATTCGATACCGATTTCGGCGCAGACCTTACAATCGTCGAGGAGGCAAGCGAGCTCGTAGAGAGAATCAAGAAGGGCGGCGTGCTTCCGATGATTACATCCTGCTCGCCCGGCTGGGTTAAGTTCTGTGAGTTTTATTATCCCGAGCTTCTTCCCCACCTTTCGAGCTGTAAGTCGCCTCAGCAGATGACCGGCGCGGTTATCAAGACCTACTATGCCGAGAAGATGGGCATCAACCCGAAGGATATCTTCGTAGTTTCAGTTATGCCGTGTACCGCAAAGAAGTTTGAGGTTACGCGCGATGACGAAAACGCTGCAATCTTCCCCGACGTAGACGTTGCTCTTACAACCCGTGAGGCTGCAAGAATGATGGACAGACTCGGTATCAACTTTGCAAGCCTTCCGGACGAAGAATTTGACAATCCGCTCGGCGACGACACAGGCGCTGCAGTTATCTTCGGCGCAACTGGCGGCGTTATGGAAGCTGCTGTTCGTACTGCAAACGCTTGGCTTAACGGCGCTAACGAGCCTATTGAGCTTGAGGCTGTAAGAGGTACCC
>JAILGO010000136.1 GCA_024696725.1 Eubacterium sp.
GTAACGGCGCAGATTCTCGTATCGTTCTCGGCAAAGTCAACGAGCGACGAGCCGAAAACCGACGAGAAGGTATCGCCCGAAGGTATGGGTTCACCGGTGTTTATATTAAACTGTCCGATTCCGTGGAACTTTGCGGGATTCTTTTCGGCATAGTCGTAGCCCTTACCCTTTGCTGTATTAATATGCAAAAGCACGGAGTGATTATGAGCCTTCGCAACCTTAAGCGCGTCGATAAGCGCGTCAAGGTCGTGACCGTCAATCGGTCCGTAATACCTGAAGCCCAAATCCTCAAAAAACGTGTTTTTATAAACGCGCTTTCTTATACGCTGATTAACCGCGGTAATCGCTCTTATAAGCTGAGAACCGACCTTCGGAATTTTAGCGAGCGAACGGGTAATTCCGTTTTTAAAGGTATTGTACTTAGGCGAGGTACGGATAGTCGTAAAGTGCTTGGCAACCGCGCCGACGTTAGGGCTTATCGACATATTATTATCGTTAAGAATCACAACGAGGTTACTGTTATCGTTTCCTGAATTATTCAGCGCCTCGTAAGCGAGTCCGCCCGTCATCGCGCCGTCGCCGATTACAGCTATTACCTTACCTTTTTCGCCCTTTAAGGTTTTAGCTCTCGCGAGACCGATAGCGTTGGATATCGAGGTCGAGGAATGACCGCTTGAAAAAATATCGTGCTCGCTTTCGTCGGGACGCGTAAAGCCGCTTATACCGCCCTCACGGCGCAAAGTGTAAAAGCGCTCGCGTCTTCCCGTGAGAATTTTATGGGTATAGCTCTGGTGTCCGACGTCGAAAACAATCTGGTCCTGAGGAGAGTTAAACACCTTGTGAAGCGCTACGGTAAGCTCTACTGCGCCGAGATTAGAGGCGAGATGTCCTCCGTTTTCGGATACGGTTTTTATCATAAGCTCACGGATTTCTCCGCACAGCGCTTCAAGCTCTTCGGTATTCAGCTTTTTTATATCCTTAGGGGAATTAATTCCCTCTAAATATGACATAAACTCAACTCTTTTCAAAAATATATACTAACACTAAATGTATAAAAATGCAATATGTAAAATAAATATACAAAAATTATTTGATTCTGTTCATAAGCTGATTGGCAAATGCGGTAAGAAATCCGTTATCCTCAAATTCGTTAAGACACTTAACTGCCTTTTCGGTAAGGGTTTCAACGTCAAGCTCAGCCTTATCAATACCTACCATCGAAACGTAGGTATTCTTATTATTATCCTCGTCGGAGCCCGTCGGCTTTCCGAGAACCTCCTCGTCGCCGATTACGTCGAGGATATCGTCCTTTATCTGAAAAGCGACTCCGAGATTATAAGCAAAGCCTGAGGCGGCGGCAAGCTTTTCGCTGTCCGCTCCCGCAGCAATACATCCGAGAAGGCAGGCGGCGGAAATCAGCGCGCCCGTCTTCAGCTTATGCACGGTAACCAGTTCGCGAATCGACGGGTCCTCGGTTTCAAATTTAAGGTCGAGCACCTGCCCGCCTATCATACCGTTAACGCCCGCGTTCTGAGCAAGCAGCATAACGGCGCTCGCGATTATCCCCTCGTCGAGTTCGGCGTTCGCTAAGCACTCAAAGGCGTGAGTCAGCAACGCGTCGCCCGCGAGCAGGGCGGTAGATTCCTTGAATTTAATATGGCACGACGGCTTACCGCGTCTTAAATCGTCGTCGTCCATGCAGGGCAAATCGTCGTGGATAAGCGAATAGGTATGAACAAACTCCACGGCACAGGCAAAGGGCAGAGCCTTTTCAATGTCGCCGCCGCAGATACGGCAGAATTCAAGAACGAGGATAGGTCTTATCCTCTTACCGCCGTTTTCTATTGAATAGCGCATCGCGCGCACTACCTCCTGCTGACCGTCAACGGCAACAGGAAGCGAAGCGAGAAGCGCCTCGTTTATCATTCTTGTATATTCGTCGGTTTTTTCTATAAGTTCAATTCCCGTCATAGTTTAATCCTTTTCCAACTCGGTAATTTTCTGTTTTGCTTCGTTGAGCTTTTTCGTGCAGAAAGCGGTAAGTCTTGTTCCCTCTTCAAAAAGCTCGAGAGCTTTATCGAGCGGAACGTCGTTTTTTTCAAGGCTCTCAACGATTTCGTTAAGGCGTTCGACAGCCTCTTCATAGGTTAAATTAATTTCACTCATTTTTCTTCACCTCTGTTACGGCGGCGCTTGCTCTGCCGTCGGTTAAAACTATTTCTATTTTATCGCCGCTTTTAATATCCTTCACGGAATTAACGACAGATAAATCCTTCATTGTTATTGAGTAGCCTCTTCCGAGGACCGAAAGCGGACTCAGCGCGTTAAGCTTATCAGCGGTACGGCAGAGAGCAAATTCCTTCTCGCCGACAATTCTTCGGTACGAGTTATCAATTCTTTCGGCGCTGCTTTTTACCGTCTGTTCAAGTCTTTCATAGAAAAGATTTCTGTTCGACAGAAACGACGCTTTAGCAAGCCGCGCCTCCTCGCGCTCCACCTTCATTTTTACGATAGAGAGAAGCGTCGAATACGCCTCGTCAACTGCCTTAAGCTCGGCGTTTTTATCGGGTACGGCGATTTCAGCGGCTGTGCTCGGAGTGGGCACTCTTACGTCCGCCGCCGCGTCGCACAGGGTTGTATCGACCTCGTGCCCGACTGCTGAGATTACGGGAGTATTACACATATACACCGCTCTTGCGACGGCTTCGGTATTGAACGCCTTAAGGTCGTCGTTCGCGCCGCCTCCCCTCGCGACGATAATAACGTCGATTTCGGGGATATTATCGAGAACGGATATCGACCTTACGATTTCGCCGGGAGCTCTTTCCCCCTGCACAAGACAGGGCGCAAGCACGATTTCGCTCAGTCCCCAGCGCCTCGCGATATTCGACTTAATATCCTCCGCCGCGGCGGCTGAAGCCGAGGTCACGAGCCCGATTTTTCGCGGATATTCAGGCAGAGGCTTTTTATGAGCTTCGTCGAATATTCCTTCGGCTCTCAGTTTCTCTTTAAGCTGCTCAAGCGCAAGCATTTCGTCGCCCGCGCCGATTGTATTCATACTTGTTACATAGAGCTGATAGCTTCCCTGCTTTTCATACACGTCGATATATCCGCCGCAGATAACCTTCATACCGTTTGACGGCTCAAACCTTACGACGCTCTGATAGTTCATAAACATATTGCAGGATATTTTACCGCCCGCGTCCTTAAGGTCAAAATACCAGTGTCCGTATCGGCTGCGCTCGTTAAAATTAGTAAGCTCGCCGACTACGTAAATGCTTCGGAACTGCGGAATCTCTTTAAGCTTGTATTTAATTATTCTGTTTATTTCACTTACGCTTAACGGTTTCATACTTCGTTTTCTTTCAGATATGCGTATATTGCACACCCTGCCGCGTTATCGAGCGAAAAATCGGGCTCTGCGAAATACGCATTGAATTTACTTTTTACCTTGTTTCTGAGCAGAGTATTAGACGAAACGCCGCCCGAGAAGATTACGGGAAGGCTTCCGTATTCTTTAATTATACCCTCAAGCATAGCGCACACGGTTTCGGCAACGCAGGTCAGAACGAATTTTGCAATATCCCCGGCGCTTTCGTTATTTTCAAGCATTTTACGCGCCTTGTTTTCAACGCCCGAGAGCGAGCAGTCAGATTCCTTCATTGAGGGTTTATATTTATACTCCGCTTCGCTATTCAGAGAGAGGCTGTCAAGCTCCTTACCGCACGGAAAGCGGAGTCCGAGCATAACGCCCGTGCGGTCTATCGCCTGTCCCGCCTTTAAGTCAAGGCTTGAGGACACGATTTCCGCGTCGATTACGTTTTCCTTATCGGGAGTTACAAGAAGCGCCTCGGTCGTTCCGCCGCTGAGATGGAACGCGATATGCTTTTCGTGAATCAGGTCGAGTCTTTTTGCGGACCAGAGCGCCGCGATGATATGTCCCGTCTGGTGCGAGGTTTCATACAATGCAGCGCCGGCGGAATACGCCGCTGCGACGGCGGAATTCTTACCCGCGAGAAAGCAGGGCATATAGCTCCCCTCGACGCTTCGGGGTCTCGTGCTTACGCCGACAGCCGTTATCTCCGCTTCGGGAAGCTCGCTCAACAGAGCGGGCATATTAACGGTATGCTGAAACAGGGCTTCGCTTTGACGCAGTCCCCTTTCGCCCTCCCTGACGGTAAGCATACGCTTTTTCTGAATTACCGTTTCGCCGTCAAACAGCGCGCATGAGGTTGTATAATTACTCGTATCTATACCGAGGTACATTATTCGTTCCCTCTTACAAAAGCACCGAGCACGCCGTTTACGAACGACGCGTCCTCTTTACCCGAATAGGTCTTTGCAAGCTCTACCGCCTCGTTAATCGCTACGGCGGGAGGAACGTCCTCGGCGTATTTTATCTCATAAACGGCGAGTCTCAGTATAGCGAGATTTGTTTTCGAAATACGGTTCAGCTTCCAGCCGTTTAAATACTTCGAGATTATTTCGTCAAGCTTGTCCGCTTTTTCGGTAGCGCCGTTATAAATTGCTTTTGCGTATTCGCTTACAGGCTGTTCCATCGCTTCGTCGAAAAGCTCTACCGCTTCCGACGGATTGCCGCTGAAAAGGCTTTGGAAAATAAGGTAAAATGCCTGCTCGCGCTCCTCTGTACGTTTCATAGATATTATTCCTCCGAATAAAAATACCGATTGAACGTATCGCAGTTCAACCGGTAAATACTTACATTTTGAATTTTGCAGGTACATAATAATTGCTCGGTGAATTGCAACAACCGTTCGGTTATTGTGTATATTATACCACAATTATTATAAATATACAAGTATTATATCAGTCTTTTGACTGAATAATCGAAACGTCCTCAAATCCGCAGCCGAGCTGCTGCATTGCGATTTCCTTAATCTGAACTATCAGCGCGTCGGTAAGCTCCGGCACGTCGACTATTATATCGACGCGGCTTCCGTCCTCGCTTATAACCGCTATACAGTTATCCGCGCCCTTGGCGGTAACAAGCGTTTCTATTTTATTCTCGATGCTTATATAACCCGAAACTCTCGATATTCCCTCGCTCGCGACCTTTTTCGCCTCGGCTGTCGCGGTGTCGCTGTCAAGCACGGACTGAAGCTTTTCCACAGCCTCGTCTCGCGCGCTCTGACGGTCAAGTCTTGCAGAGGAGAAGTATTCGTTTTCTGCCTTTACGGATACGCTTGCAGCGCCGTCGACGTACTCAGCCTCTCCGAGAGTTTTAGTCTGAGACGAGGTAACGGAAGGCTTTACAGTCGAGGCATAATCCGAGTTTTCAAGATACCAGTTGCCCATTATGCCGATACCGAGAAGCAGAATAAAGGCGGCTACGGCTACCCTCGTTCTTTTTGCTTTGCGTACCTTAAGCTCAGCCTCGGTAAGTATCGGCTTCGTTTTCTTTTCCTCTTCGGGCGCTTCGCTTGAGGCGAGCTCGCTTTGCTCCTTGAACTCCTCCTCGCGAATCGCTGCGTCTAAATTCTTTATGTCCTTTACCTTGCTCATTATATCACCCTTTGTATTTTGAAACGCTTATTTTTGTGACGGGAATATTAAACAGCGAGGAAATGCTGTTAATAACGCTTTCGCGCACCCTTGAGTTATCCGCTCCGTCACAGACGACGGCTACTCCCTGAACGTCGGGAAGATACTGTTTAATAAGAACGGGCTCCTCACCGTTCTCTCCGTCATATAATACATATTCATTTTTCAGCGAATTAGAACCCGGCGAGCTGTTTTCGTCGGTGTTTTTTGCGAACACGCTCTCGCTCGAATTCTTCAGCGTAATCATTACTTTACACCGTCCTGCGCCGTCGATAGAGGAAATAAGCTCCTCGGTATCGTTTTCGAGAGAGGCGGTATAATCGGCTGAGGTAAATTCCGTTTTCGTTTTCTTTTCGCTTTTAGCTCCGTCGGGAGCAATAAGCTCAGACGCGGCTATCAGCAACAACGCCGAGAGACCGAGCGCTATAAGCAGCTTAAGCGGGAGGGGTTAAAATCTTTAAACGGCAGAAGAAAGGATATAAACACAAAAAGAGCTATAACCGTATTGTAAAAGCCTTTCATTTTCCCGTGCGGCGAGAGAAAAGAGAGTCCCGCGGCGCCGATAAGAGTAAGGCAAACGCATTGAGTCCACTGTTTAAGAAATTCCATTTCAACCTCCCGCCGCAATCAGAATGCCTACTGAAATTACCGTAGAAAGCGCGGACAATACGAGCACGACGTTTACTATAAGAAGCGCCGAAGAAAACGCGCCCGTTGAAAGCAGACGGCGAATTATTTTCTTTTTAAAAAGCTCCTCTTTCGATCCGATATGCACCGAAACGGCAAAACGGATTCCAGAAGAAAAAGCGTAGGAAACCGCCTGAGCCTCGGAGCTTGCGGCAATTTCGTCGCAGACGATAAGCTCGGGAGAGAGGGTTCGCGTTGCGAGCTCTATTCCCTGCGCCTTACCGAAGCCCGAGAGCACGTCGCAATTTATCCACGACGCCGACGCTCCCCTGCCCGTCAGCTCGTATCTTTCGTCAATAATGCAGACCTTACGGTATCTCCCGTTAAAGCCGCCCGAAAGCTCTCTCGCAAGCTCGCGGAGAAGAGTTGTTTTTCCGCTGTTCGGCTTACCCGCGACAATAATACTCGGGAATGAATTTACATACAGAAAATTAAGTACGCTGTCGGCGCAGCCCTTAACCGTATTCGGTATTCTTATATTAAGCGAGGTTACGTCCTTTACGGAAATAAGCCTGTCTTTTTCATAGACTGCCGACGAGGCGACGCCTACCCTCGCGCCGTTTTCAAGCGTAATATAGCCTTTTTTCAGCTCTTCGGTATGCGAATGAAGCGAATAGGAGCAGAGCTCCATAAACAGCTTGTCAAAGGCGCGGGCGTCAACGGTTACGCAATGAGCGCACGGAGCGTCATAGATATCGCCGTTTTCGCCGAGAAAATACGAGGTGTTTTTTATTACCGCAATCAGCGGTCTGTCCTTTCTGACGCGCAGCTCGGTTATTCTTTTTACTATCTCCGCGTCGGCTGAAGAAAGCGCCCGTGCAATACCTTCGGGGAGGTATTTTTTCAGCGACATAATACCCGTCAAGCAATCACCCCGATTAATTCTATTCGCTTTCGGCTATAATTATTACAAAGAGGTTAAAATTCAGCTCAATTAATTGAAGTATAAATATTATTATGTTAAGATAGTTTAACAAAAAGTTTTAAGAGGTTATTATGGATATTACTAAAAGCTCCGATAAAATAAAGACCTATAAATTCCTCAACGGCGAAACCGTAAACTATTCAGTCGGTTTTTTTGCTGTTTCATTCCTTTTTCTTGTACTTAAACAGCTGTTCAAAATTGCCGTAGGCTTTTCCGCAGGCTTAAGCGTGGGATTGGCCTCGGCGGTTTGTGCGGTTGTTTTATTTTTCTTCGAAAGAAGGTACGTATTTAACGGAGTAATGCGCGGCACTCTTACGAAGCAGGTACTGCTTTATATTTTCAGGTGCGCCGTCGACTTCGGATTTTATAAAATATGCTCCTTCGTATTTGTTACGGTGCTTGACAGCGCGGACGCCTTCGCGTTCTTAATGTCGTTTTTTATCTATCTCTTTTTCAACTACTACTTCGACAGGCTGATAGTTTTCGACTGCGTTAAAAAAGCGGAAAACAACAAGGGCGGACGCTGTTTCAAGCTCTTCTGGGAGAACAGATTCGTTCTTCTTTCAACGCTTGCGGCGGGAGTATTTCTTATGCTCCTGTATATGGTTTATCAGGTATTTCCGTTCGGCGATACCACGGTACTCAGAATGGACCTCTACCATCAGTACGGACCGCTTTTCTGTGAGCTTTACGACAAGGTTGTTAACCACGAAAGCTTCCTTTATTCGTGGATTTCGGGCGGCGGCTCGTCATTTTTAGGAAACTATTTCAACTACCTTTCGAGTCCGCTTTCGTTTATCGTTCTTCTTTTCGACAGAAAGCAGATGCCGTTTGCGATAACCGTTATCGTTCTCGTAAAATGTATGCTCAGCGCCTGCACCTTCTCGCTGTATATCAAAGAGAGTCTTAAAAGACATTCTCTGCTCAGCGCGTGCTTCGGCGTTTTCTACGCGACAAGCGGCTACTTCCTTGCTTACTACTGGAACGTAATGTGGCTCGACGGAATGATTCTTCTTCCGCTCGTTGTTTTAGGCATAGAGAGAATTATCGACAAGGGCAGGCCGATATGCTATATCGCTTCGCTTACCGTGCTGTTTTACGCAAGCTATTATATGGCGTATATGGTGTGCATTTTCTCGGTCGTTTACTTTGTTGCTTACTATTTCTTAAAGCACGATTTGTTCGACAAGGTTGATAAGAACAAGGTATTTGAGAAAAGATACGCTCTCGGAAAAATGACGAATAACAGATTAATACGCGCAGGTCTTTTCTTCGCGGGAGGCTCGTTACTCGCGGCGCTTCTTTGCGCGGTATCGCTTGTTCCCGTTTATCTTATACTTCAGAATTCCTCGGCGACTTCGGACAGCTTTCCGTCATCGTTCGAGATGTATTACGACCTTCTCAACATAGCGACGTCGCATCTCGCTTCGCTTGAGACGACAATCCGCTCGTCGGGCGACGATATTCTTCCGAATATTTACTGCGGTATACTGAGCGTCGTTCTTCTTCCACTGTTTATATCAAACAGAAAAATCAGCGTAAGAGAAAAGGCTATTTATATTCTGCTTCTCTTATTCTTTATTTTCAGCTTCAATAACAACATGGCAAACTTCGTATGGCACGCGTTCCATTTTCCGAACGATTTACCGTTCCGCTTCAGCTATATGTATTCGTTTATCTTCCTTATAGTCGCGTTCAGAACGCTTATGAGGTTCAAAGGCATTGAGTACAGGGACGTCGCGTTCAGCGGTATGCTCTGCATTTTCGCGGTTGTTGTTATGCAGAAATACTCCACGGTGAAGATGAGCGAAAAGACGGTATATATCAACCTTGCGCTCGTCGCGATATGGACGGCGTTCCTTCTTATCCTTAATAAAGGCAAGCAAAAGAGACCGGTTATCAGCCTTGCGCTGGTATTCCTTGTATTCGTTGAATTTCTTGTAGGCGATTTTCTTTCAATACCGTTCAGTCAGGATTACTCGGCTTACACGGTTAACTATAACACCTACCGCGAGGCTATAGACGACACCTACGGTAAGGACAAGGGACTTTACCGTCTTGAGCTGAGCAAGCTCAATACGAGGATGGATTCCTGTCTTTACGGATACAGGGGAATTTCCACCTTCTCGTCGATGGCTTACGAGACGTATTCGGGTAATCAGTATTCGCTCGGTATGTACGGAAACAGAATCAACTCGTACACCTATAACACTCAGACTCCCGTTTACAATATGTTCTACGGAATTAAGTATATTATGAACACCGAGGACAGTCTTACGCCCTCGGCGGACTATTACAAAAAGGGATATGTAACCGAAAACAAGAAGTGCGAGGTATACGAAAACAAGTATTTCCTTCCGTTCGCATTTACCGTTTCGGACAGCGTAAAGGACGTTGAATTCGAGGAAGGAAATCCGTTCGAGCTTCAGGAAGAGCTTATCGACAAGGCTTGCGGAGCAAACGATATCTTTATTCCCGCAAAGTACGTCGACACGGATTACGAGGACGTCGACTGCGAAACCGTTACAGAAAACGGAACTTATTATTTCACGCGTGATGACGCGGACAGCGCAAGCGGTAAAATTGATATAACAATCGAAACCGTTAACGACAGTAACCTTTACGTTTATATAACCTCGCCGAAGCTTGAAAACGTTAACTATTATTTCGGCGAAAAGGAAGAGTATCAGAATATTGACACTCCGTTTATCAAGGATTTAGGCAAGCATAAGAAGGGCGAAAAGGTTAAGGTTTCTATTGACTGCGCGAGCATGGAGGAGGAAAGCTCCTATTTTGAAATCTACGCCTACAACATTGATTACGACAAGTTTATTTCGGCTTACGATTTACTGAAGCTCGGCGCGCTCGACGTCAAGTCGTTCGGCGATACGCATATTTCAGGCACGGTAGACGCGGGATATAACGGATATCTTTATACCTCTATCCCCTTCGACAAGGGCTGGAGCGTTTATATCGACGGCAAAAAGCAGACGTCTTTCGCGCTCGGCGACGCGCAGCTATGCTGTGAAATCACTAAGGGAAAGCACGAGATTACGCTTAAGTATATGCCAAACGGGTTCCTTTACGGCGCGGCGGCTTCCGCTGTGACATGGGCAGGAGTCGGAGTGTACTTCCTTTTAAAGCGAAGGAAGAAAAAGGCAAAAGAGGAATTTGTTGAAACTGTATAATTTCACAAGCTGAAAAGCGTAAATATTTTAAGTCCGAAACCGATGTTTAATGTTTACTTTAAGCATTGTTTTAGTGTAAAATAAAGTACAAAGGCAAGGAGGAGTTTAATATGCCAAGGATTACTGCACAAGAGGTACAAACCATTCCGTACGGTCCGCTCGGAATAGTCGCTTTACCGGGTTGCGAGGAGCTTGCAGCAAAAATCGACAAATACATCGTAAGATGGAGAGAGGAACAGGCCGCGGAGCACAAGAACACTATCGCGTTTTACGGATATCACCGCGATACGTATATGATTAACAGCAATTTCGTACGTTTCGGTTCGGGCGAGGGTAAGGTTGTTATCAACGATTCGATAAGAGGATACGACCTTTATATCGTAGCCGACTGCTTCAACTATTCGGTTACGTATAATATGTACGGAATGGAAGTTCCGAAATCCCCCGACGACCATTTTGCCGACCTCAAGAGAGTTATTTCGGCAACCTCGAGCAAGGCTAAAAGAATCAACGTAATTATGCCTATGCTTTACGAAGGCAGACAACACAAGCGTTCCTCGCGTGAATCGCTCGACTGCGCTATGGCACTTCAGGAGCTCACAACGCTCGGCGTCGATAACATCATTACTATCGACGCGCACGACAAGAGAGTACAAAACTCCATTCCTCATAAGTCCTTTGAAAACGTTATGCCCGCTTATCAGCAGATTAAGGCTATCGTAAACGCTGTAAGCGACCTTAAGGTCGACCCGGGCAACCTTCTTGTTATCTCCCCCGATGAGGGCGCAATGCACAGAGCGATTTATCTCGCTACCCAGCTCGGCGTAAACATCGGTATGTTCTATAAGAGACGCGACTATACAAAGGTTGTCAACGGACGCAACCCGATAGTTGCTCACCAGTATCTCGGCGAGAGCGTTGAGGGCAAGGATATTATTATCATCGACGATATGATTTCCTCGGGCGAAAGTATGCTCGAGGTCGCAAGAAAGCTCAGCGAGCTCGGCGCAAAGCGTATATTTATCTGTTGCTCGTTCGGTCTTTTCTGTAACGGACTTAAGGTTTTCGACGAGGCTTACGAAAAGGGTTACTTCGAAAAGGTTTTCACTACCAACGGCGTATACCAGTCGCCTGAGCTTCTTTCCCGCAAATGGTACGAAAGCGTAGAGCTTTCCAAGTATCTCGCATACTTTATCGACACAATCAATCACGATTTATCGGTATCGTCACTCCTCGACTGTTCTGAAAAAATACATACATTACTTGTAAGCAAGGGACTGAAATCAGATGAAAATAAAGAAGATTAATCCTGCTACGGCGGGAGTTATCGCACTTGCGGTAATACTTATAGGCGTTTTAGCCTTCGGCGGTATTTACTGTACGGTAAACAAGGAAACTCCGTCGGAGCTTATTCACGACGTGGTTACGCCCGACGACGAGCAGCTAATCGGTAAATGGCAGGGCGAAAAGGCTATAAACGGATATGAATTCTACGATGACGGAACGTACGAC
>JAILGO010000177.1 GCA_024696725.1 Eubacterium sp.
TAAAGCAGGCAAATCCGTTATCATTACACCCTCATCGGAAAACAGTCTTTTTTCAAACGTTCTTGAGAAATGGCTCGGCGCGGTACGCCTCAGGGTAAAGGATTCAACACATATCAAATACTCATATCTGATAAACGCTCATATTATACCTTGTCTCGGAGATAAAAACGTAAGCAGTATTTCCTTTTGCGAGCTTAACGCGTTCATTTTTGAAAAGCTGAACAACGGGAGGCTTAACGGGGAGGGCGGCCTCTCTGCGTCATACGTAAAAACGCTTGCTCTGATTCTCAACTCAGCGCTCACCTTTGCAGCAAAGGAGGGCTATTGCAAGCAGCCCGGGAACGCCCTGATACCGCCGCGCATCGAGAAAAACGAGCCGACGGTGCTAACCGAAGAGGAGTACCGAAAGCTGATAGCTTTTTCGGTCTCTCATCCAAACGGCACCTCTTTAGGAATGCTTCTTGCTCTATTGGCGGGTCTTCGGGTCGGAGAGGTCTGCGCCCTGAAATGGCGCGACGTTAATTTTGAAAGCAAAAGCATTTCCGTCAACGCAACCGTTACCAGAATCTGCCGAAGCAACGCTAGGAGCACGCTTGCTGTCGGACCGCCGAAAACAGCAGCTTCAAAGCGAAAAATACCGATTTGTTCAACTCTTTTTTGCGCTTTGGAAACAATGCGCCTGCAAAGCAAATCGGAATATGTAATATCTGAAAAGGACGGCTTCGTTAATCCGAGAACCTTCGAATATCGGTTTCACAAAGCGTTAGAATCCGCGGGCGTTAAGAATACAAATTTTCACTCTTTGCGACACAGCTTCGCAACCGTCTGTGCAGAAAAAGGCATGGACGTAAAGTCGCTCAGCGAAATCCTCGGACACGGCACCGCGGGGATTACACTTGGAACCTACGTACATCCTTCAATGACTCACAAGCACGCACAAATTGAGCTTCTTTGTAACTGAAAATTGCGGTCGGCAAAAGCTGATGCCTTGAATATTCTAACGGTTAAGCGCACTTTGGGTCGTTCAGCTTTGAACCCAAGGTTCTGCGAAAAAAGCCACTCGATAAACGAGTGGCTTTAAAATGTTATATTGCCTTTTTCTCACACATCTGTTGTGAGATTTTTTGCGTCTTAATCAATTATTGACGGATTAGTAAATTGTTGCAGAGGTGCCGGGGGTTACGGTTTTAAGGATTGTTACCATATTTTCCTCCGAAACGGCAACGCAGCCGCCGGTCGGCGTATTCTCATCAAGCCAGCAGTGAAGGAAAATTGCATTTCCTGCATAGGGCGCGCCAGCGGCGTTATAGCCGAGGTCAAGAAGATACTTATAGCGTATCGGATAATCCGCAAGGTGCTCGTCCTCGGAATAATCGGCGGTCGGGTCGTCGCTCTTATAAAGAAGCGTATTATACTTTTTGCCGTTCGAGCCCGTCGCGCACCAGTACATATCGTCGGTAATTTTTGTATACGGAAGAAGGCTTCCGGGGTCGTCAGCCAGACCGTACGCTTTACCGATTGTCCACGTTCCGAGAGGGGTTTTTACGTCGCCCTCGGACTGCTTGCCGGGTCCGTTTTTACCGACAAGCGCGGGACATGAAAAGACCTTCTCATACTTTCCGTCCTTCGCCTGATAAATCGTGAGCTCGGCGTGAAAATCTCCGTCAACGGCGGTCTTTATACCGATTCGGTATTCTCCGTTACGCTCGTCGTAAATCGGCTGACCGAACAGAGTTTTTTCAACCTCCTCCTGAGAGATTATGTTTTTATAGAGCTTATACTGCGATGTGAATTTTGCCTGACTTACCGACAGCCAGACAACTGCCGCCGCAAGGATTACGGCGAGTATTCCGAGCGACACGCTCAGCGTTTTTCATTTTTTCTGATTCATAGCGTTCTCCTTAATATTTTTGTTTAATTATATCACGTCGCGAGGGTTAATGCAACTTAATAACATGCTTATTTTAACACGGATATTCCTTTCCCCGAAATAACGCGGAGCAGATTTTAACTACGAGGGGATAATCGTGATTCGCGCTGATATAAAAAAACAGCCCTGCGGCTGCTTTTTTATATTACTTTAGGGGGGTATTTTCTTTCAAACTCGCAGACGATATCCGTCAGCCTTTCGTCGAGATAATACATTGCTTTTTCCCTGATTAACGCGGGGATACCGTAATATGCCTCGGCTATTCCGCCCGCCATTGCGGCTATTGTATCGCTGTCGCCGCCGATTGAAACCGCGTTTCTTATCGCGTCCTCAAAGCTTGTTGATTCAAGGAAAGCCTCAAGCGCCTGCGGCGTTGAGCCCTGACAGCTTACGTCAAAGGAATAACCCTCCCGAATTTCGTCAAGCGTGAAATCAAGCTTATAGTAATTATCGTTAATGTACCCGCGGATTTCGGAGATTGACGCGCCGGTTCGCGCAAGATAAATCGCTGCGGCTACCGCCTCGGCGCCCTTTAAGCCCTCGGGATGATTATGAGAAACGCGCGTAACCGCTTCGGACAGCTTTTTTGCTTCGTCAAGAGAGCCCGCCGCAAAGCCGCAGGCACTCACTCTCATAGCGGAGCCGTTGCCGAAGGAATTATATGGCTTCGGTGTTTCGGGTGAAAAAATCCAGAAAAAGAAATTTCCTCCGTAGCCGCAGTTCGGATAATTCTGTCCGACCTCGCGCATATATTTCACGGAGTCTGCGCTGAGCTTTTCATAATCTCCGTCAAAATCAAGTATTGCTTTTGCGACCGCGAGCGACATTATACTGTCGTCGGTAGGCTCACACTCATCCGCAAAAAGCCCGAAATCCTTTGTTTTAATATTGTTCCACTCATATCTTGAGCCGACGATATCGCCGATAATTGCTCCTAACATAAAACCACCTCCGGGATATTATATCACATTGCCGACGCATTTTACAATCTTTTAAGCAGCGGCGGGAGCCGGACTCTGGGTGAAAATCATCGCAAGTATTTCGTTATAAAGCTCCTCCTCACTCATATCACAGGTGAGTCTTTTACCGATAAAGGAGCGGTTTTTGTCGTTAATGCCGTTAACGTACTTAACGGGAGTTCCGCCGTTTTTCACCCACTCGGCAAGATTTGCGTTATAATCGTCGATAAGAATACAGTCAGAATCAAGCTCGCCGACGAGCTCGCGTACGGCGTCGGATTTTTCCTGCTCCTCGCCGTTTACAAGCACGAATTCGGAATCAAAAAGCTCAGGCATATAACGGCTTCTCCACTGAAGCTTTTCACAGACCGAATACCTGAACTCGCTCGGATAAACCTTAGTTAACACACATACCGAAAAGCCGAGAACGTCGCTGCTTTCAATGAGGCGGTTAAGGGCGCCGACCATATTTTCAACAGGCTTAAGCGAAAGGAAATAACCCTTCTGTGCCAGGTCCTCGTTTGTGCAGTCCTTACGGTATTCGGTTAACACGCCGTCCATATCAATAAAAATCTTTTTCACAGTTTTCACAACCTTTCGATTTATTACACTTACACTATAACACCGAAGGTTGTGAAAGTAAATATGACCGCCTGCCATAGTCCCGATAAACGGACTCTAAAGCAAAAGAAGCGTCCCGTGAGAGCGCCTCTTTTTTTGCGTATTATAAAGCTTCGTTACTGCTATAAATCATATATTTCCGTATACTTTTCGGTCAGGTAATCGACATAGTAATCGGCGTTGAGTCCCGTACCGAGAACGCGGGACAGAAGCTGCTGCGGAGTGTAGAGTCCGCCGTGCTTCCATATGTTTTCCCTGTTCCATTCGTTTATCGGCTCAAGGTTGCCCGACGCCACGCATTTTTCAACGTCGACGGTTTCTCTCATCTTCGAGAGGAACTGCGCGCCGTAGGCGTTGCCGAGCGCATAAGACGGGAAGTA
>JAILGO010000188.1 GCA_024696725.1 Eubacterium sp.
CTCTCTCTGACCTGAGTCACGCTTCCTGCTGAGGAAGAAACGTCGTCTATTGTCATTGTCTGAATACTATCTATAATAACAAGTTCGGGCTTTTCCGACTTTATTGTTTCAACAATGGTAGCAACATCGGTCTGAGCGGAAATATATAGCTTTTCGGAATCTACGCCTAATCTGTTGGCACGAAGCTTAATCTGTCTTGCGCTTTCCTCTCCGCTGATATAAAGCACGTTTTTATTCTTTAAGGTCTGGCACATCTGAAGAAGAATCGTAGACTTTCCTATTCCCGGGTCGCCCGAAAGGAGAGTAAGACTTCCTTCTACTATGCCGCCACCGAGAACTCTGTCGAATTCGTTTATTCCCGTTAGAATACGCGATTCAATGTCTGAGCTGATTTCGCTGAGCCGCTGTACTGCCGGTACGCTTCCTCTTGAATTTAATGAGGCGCTTCCCTTCTTACCTGTTACAATCGGGGTATGCTCGTCCATTGTATTCCATTCCCCGCATTGCGGACACTTACCGTACCATTTTACGCTTTCGTATCCGCACTGTGAGCATATATAAATTGTTTTATTTTTTACAGCCATATCATATTTCTCCGCATATACCTGTCAGAATTGCATAAGCAAATTTCTTTTGATAGTTTATGTCCTTCAGCTTTTCGTTTTCGTCTCTGTTGCTCATAAATCCGCACTCTATCATTATTGATGGTACGGAAGCTTTATAAAGAAGATAATAATTGCTATCGGACTTTTTATTTATTCTTTTATTGTCGCTTTGAAGAAGGCTCTTGACGTTATTCAAAATAAGGTCTGCGTAGAGCTTGCTTTCCTCGATGTTTGCGCTGTACCATATCTGAGTACCCTTTGCGCTTTCGTCGGAATAATGATTCTGATGAATAGAAATCAGAACAGCATTATCGACGAAATTAACAAAATCAAGCCTATTATATAAATCGGAACGGTTTCTGTCGCTGTTTTCGGGATATAGCTCATAGTCCCCTTCCCTGACAAGCTCGACCTTAATACCGCTTACCGATAAATAATCTCTGAGAATAAGCGCAATATTAAGGTTAATGCTTTTTTCCGTAGTACCGTCAATTCCGCTCGTTCCGGCGTCCTTTCCTCCGTGTCCTGCGTCAATTACTACTGTATAGCGCGAGGATACCGAAGATTCAGCAGAGACGTAAGATATTACTCTTTTCTTTAACGGGTAAAGAGCTAATGTCAGCGATAGCAAAACGCATATAATTAAATACATTTTTTTCATATTCAATTATATGTTAATTATAACCGATATTTAACAGCTAATCAATAAATAAGTTGATTTTATTTGGATTAAGGGTTATAATTTGTACTGAGGTGAGATTATGAAAATAGTTAATCTTGACGGATATACTACTAATCCCGGTGACCTTAGCTGGGACGGAATAAGTCAGTACGGAGAATACATTGTTTACGACAGAACCTCTCCCGAGCAGGTTGTAGAACGTGCTAAAGATGCCGATATCCTTATAATTAATAAAACACCTGTCGACGCAGAAATGCTTGATAAAATGCCTAAGCTAAGATATGTCGGTCTTCAGTCAACGGGTTATAATATTATAGACTGTAATGCTGCAAGAGAGCGAAATATCGTCGTTTCTAATATTCCCGCTTATTCTACTAACGCCGTAGCGCAGCTCGTCTTTTCCTTTATTCTTGAAGTAACTAATAAGGTTTCGCTTCACAGCGAATCCGTTCATAACGGAGACTGGGCTTCAAATCCCGATTTCTGTTACTGGAAAGGAAGCTTAACTGAGCTTGACAGTAAAACGATAGGAATAATCGGCTTCGGCTCTATAGGTAAGCGCGTTGCTTCAATAGCCAAAGCCTTCGGTATGAATGTAATCGTTTATACTCCGCATCCAAAGGACGCCGAGCTTTACGGCGTTGAATTTAAAGATTTTGATACTCTTCTTAAGGAAAGCGACTTCGTAACCTGTCACTGTCCCCTGACCGATAAAACCACTCACCTTATTAATTCTGAGGCTCTTTTAAAAATGAAAAGCAGCGCTATGCTTATTAATACTTCGAGAGGTCCAGTCGTTGACGATGTGGCTCTCGCTGAAGCGCTTAACGACGGAAGAATACTCGCTGCAGGCGTTGACGTACTTACAACCGAGCCTCCGAAGCCTGACAATCCCCTGCTAACAGCTAAGAATTGTCTTATAACTCCGCATATCGCATGGGCAGGATTTGAGACGAGAGAAAGGCTCTTAAAAATACTTGAAGAAAACCTTAAAGCGTTTCTTGAAGGGCATCCCCAAAACGTAGTGAACTAAATAAACGGCGGCTGAATTAACAGTCGCCGTCTTTTAGTTTTGTTCTTTTATCAAAAAACTTAAATAACAGATAGCCGATTATCAGGCCTAAGGTATTAAGAAAAACATCGAATGTATCGGTAAGCCTCGGTAAAAACAGCTGAACAGTTTCTATAAAACAACTGATTATAATTCCGTAAAACACTGTATTGTGCTGTTGTTTAGGATATATGATAGGAAACAGAAAACCGAAGGGTACAAGCATTATAAGATTTAATATAAAAACGTCAAAGAGCCTGAACCAAAGTTTTTCGATAACAAATGCTCTTATATTAATATACGATTGTTCGGGATTATTATAAATATATATTTTATCGGGACTTATAAACGCTTTAGCCGTAAAATTAAAATGTAAGAATTCTTCGGGAACAATGGTTTTTAAAAGCATCGCCGTTAAATATACATAAAATACTAAAAGCAAAATCTCATATTTTACCGAAAAACAAGCCGATTTTCTGCATTTAATATATCTTACGACAAATAATATAAGAGAGACAACTAAAAGAAACGGAAATATATCCGCTACATAGTAAGTAATATAC
>JAILGO010000192.1 GCA_024696725.1 Eubacterium sp.
TAAATCGTATTTTGTTAATATGAAATTTATGAACAATACGTTTAAAAATATTTCGGGCTATGCCGTTATTGCTACTAACTATAAAAACTCGGTTATCAGCGGAAATACTATGGTAAACTGCGGCTCGGGTATTCTTTTCAGGACTATGGACGGCTCTCATAAGAATTTCTATGAGCCTAAGAAAACAAAGTATAAAATCCAGAAGAAATACGTTAAGCTGAAAAGTAAAATTGTCGACAATACCATAACGGTTACCAAGCCGTATAAAAAAGGCTTTCAGAACGTTGCCTACGGTATTCAGCTCTACGGCGAAAAGGTAAGTAAAAAGCTGAGCAGTCAGGAGCGCAAGGCTAATAAAAACAATATCGTTATGCCTCAGGGCGATTTCAGAATTTCGGGCGTATCCGTTAAAAACAATACGGTTAACCTCAACGTCTGCGGCTACGCCGTATGGCTTTACGGCGCTGTAAAAAATAACGTTACGGGTAATACTCTTACCGCCGATATAAAGTCAAAGGGCGCAGGAGGAAACGGCGACTTAATCCGCCTTGTAACGAGCTCCTCCAATTCGTTAAAGAATAATAAAATTAAAAATATAACCTCAACAGGTTACGCTCCCGAGCTGAGAGGTATATGTCTTACGGATTCGTCGAATTCAAATACCGTTACGGGTAATACGGTAACGGGCGCGAAGAAGGACGGAATTAAGATTGAATATTCAAAATCAGCTACAATCAGCTCGAATACGGTAACGAAATCGGGCAGAGACGGAATATTCGTTATGGAAACGAGCGGCGTTTACCTTACCGATAATACGGTTAAATCAAGTAAGGCTTATGGACTCCACGCTCAGAAATATCAGCTTAAAAAGGAGTCGGGCAATAAGGTTTCGGGAAGCGGAATCCGCGACCGAAGCTGGAAATAAACAAAAACGGCTGTCACCGACAGCCGTTTTAATTATATTAATTCGTAATACATTTTTGTAATATCGTCAAGAGTAAGCTCTATCGGATTTCTCGTCATCAGCATCGACATACTCTTTTCGGCGAGCTCCTTTATCTGCGCGTCGCCTGTGCAGTCAATTTCGCTCAGCCTCGTTCTCATACCGAGGCGTTTTTTTAATGCCGAAATCTCGTCAGCCATAGCGTATGCGGATTCAAAGCCACAGGCGTTAGCAAGCGCCGCTATACGCCCGTCGCCGTCCGCGTTATCAGCGTTAAAGCGAAGAAAATAATCGAGAGTGAACGCGCACGCTTCACCGTGAGGCATACCATAAATGTTCGTAAGAGGGAAGGAGCACGCGTGAGAGCCGGTCGTTCTCGGGTGGCTGAACGCAACGCCCGCCACTATTGAAGCCTCCGCCATCTTCTCTCTCGCCTTAAGGTTATCAGGCTCGTTGTAAGCCTTTTCAAGCCATTCAAAAACTGTTCTCGCCGCCGAAACGGAACACGCGGAGCATACGGGCTGATTGAGCGTCGACCAATAGCTCTCTACTGCGTGAGCGAGCACGTCAAGTCCAGTTGAAGCCGTAACCTGAGGCGGTACGGAAAGCGTAAGCTCGGGGTCGATAACCGCGATTTTCGGGAACATCGCTTCGTCGTTCATAGGCTGC
This sequence comes from Eubacterium sp., assembly GCA_024696725.1. Classification (GTDB taxonomy): domain Bacteria; phylum Bacillota; class Clostridia; order Oscillospirales; family Acutalibacteraceae; genus Eubacterium_R. The sequence goes on from JAILGO010000192.1 coordinate 1,613, forward strand.
TTAAGGTTCTTTTTAAGGTCGGTTAAAACGGAAATGTTAGTAACCTCGCTCGCGGTACCCGAAGTCGTCGCGATAGCAATCATCGGTATAGCCTCGTCGGCGCTTACTGCCTTTTCGCCGCTGTGATACGGCTCGATGGGGGAGTCGCTTTTTGCTATGGCGCAAGCCGCCTTACAGCAGTCCATAGGCGAGCCTCCGCCGAGCGCAACCGCAAAGTCCGCGCCCGTGCTTCTTAAAAGTGCGGCGCAGGCGTTAACGTTATCCGTCGTCGGATTGGGACGGATGTCGCTGAAAACGGCAACGAGCCTTCCCTCGCTCATATCGGTAAGCTCTTTGGAAACACCGTTTCTCTCGAGCGTTTTTGAACATACAAGAACGCCTTTACTTCCGCCTATATCGTCGATATAGCTTTTTATGTTCTTTCTTTTTCCCGTTCCGAATTCTATTCTTACGGGAAGTTTGAAGCTCCACTCCATAGTATCCCTCCGTTATTTAAGTCTGTATAGCTTTTTTGCGTTTTCGTTCGTTGTATCAAGTATTTCCTGCGCGCTTTTTCCGAGTACCTCGCCGATTCTTTCCGCGATAAAGGGAATATACGAAGAGTCGTTTCGTTTTCCTCTGTGCGGAACGGGCGCAAGATACGGACAGTCCGTTTCAAGCACAAGCCGCTCAAGCGGTATTTCTTTTACTACCTCGAGACTTTTTCTTGCGTTTTTAAAAGTAACTACGCCGTTGAGGCCGACATACATACCGAGCTTTATTACCTCTTTTGCCATTTCCTTCGAGCCTGAAAAGCAGTGTAAAACGCCGCCCGGCTTAAACTCTTTAATTATGTCGAGCGTGTCGCCGTGAGCCTCTCTGTCGTGAATGATTACCGGTAAATTAAGCTCCTTCGCAAGCGCAAGCTGCGCCCTGAAGAATTCCTTCTGCTTTTCCTTCGTCGAGCTCATCCAGTGATAGTCAAGCCCGATTTCGCCTATCGCGGCGCATTTTTCGTGCGTTGCGAGGGCTTTTATTTCTTCAAGATCGGAAAGTCCGAAGCCTTCGAGATTTTCCGGATGAAAGCCCGCCGCGAAATATATGTAATTATATTTTTCCGCAAGCTCAAGACTCGCCTCGCTTGAATTAATATCGCACCCGCAGGTTACAATATTTGTAACCCCTCTGCCCTCAAGAGAGGACAGAAGGGTGTGCCTGTCGTTATCAAACTGTTCGTCGTCGTAATGACTGTGAGTGTCAAAAATATTATAATAATTCATAATCTTTTTTTCTCCCTTGTGTAAAGGGAGCTGTCGGCGTAAGCTGACTCAGGGATTGTTTAACAGATTTTAGCTCCTACAGGAAGGTCGACGAAGGTAACCGCAACCTCGCCGTCCTTTTCGCCCGAGAGAAGCATACCCTGCGAGATTTCGCCGCAGAGCTTGACGGGCTTGAGGTTAGTTACGATTATAGCCTTTTTGCCGATTAAATCCCCGGGCTTATACCATTTCGCAATACCCGAAACTATCTGTCTCGGTTTACCCGAGCCGTCGTTAATCTGAAGCTTTAAGAGCTTGTTCGATTTCTTAACGGGCTCGCAGTCTGTAATCTCCGCAACGCGAAGGTCGGACTTAAAGAAATCGTCGATTGTGATTTCGGGGATTTCCTCTTCCTTCGTTTCCTCTTCAGCCGCTTCAGCTTCCTGCTTAGCCGCAATTTCGGATAGCATCTTTTCCGCGTCGATTCTCTGGAAAAGCGGAACGGCAGCGCCGACCTTGGTGTTTACGGGCATAGCGCCGAATTCCGAAAGAGAAGCGTATTCCTTGATATCGCAGTTCATCTGTTCAAAGATTTTTTCAGCCGTTTCGGGCATGAACGGGGAAATGAGAACGGAGATAAAGCGGATTGCTTCGAGAAGATTGTAAAGAACGGTCGCGAGTCTTTCTCTCTTGCTCTCGTCCTTTGCAAGCGCCCACGGCATCGTTTCATCGATATATTTGTTTGAACGCTTCGCGAGGTTGATAACCGACTCGATAGCGTCTGCAACGCGGTAGGTCTTAAAGCATTCCTCGACCCTCTTAACCGTGTCGAGCGCAAACTGCTTAAGCTCGCCGTCTACCTCTTCCTCACAGTCGTATCTCTGAACGATTCCGTCGAAATACTTGTTTTGCATCGCAATCGTTCTGTTGACGAGATTGCCGAGAGTATTCGCAAGGTCGGAATTGAAACGCTCAATGATTGTTTCGTAGGTGATGGAGCCGTCGCTCGCGTAAGGCATTTCGGAAAGAAGATAATATCTTACGGGGTCAACGCCGAGAAGGTCGACAAGACCGTCGGCATAGATAACGTTACCCCTCGACTTGCTCATTTTATCCTCGCCGAAGAGAAGCCACGGGTGACCGAATACCTGCTTCGGAAGCGGCTCGCCGAGAGCCATAAGCATAATCGGCCAGTAGATAGTGTGGAAGCGTACTATATCCTTACCGATAATATGCACGTCGGCAGGCCAGTATTTTTTATAGAGCTCTCCGGAGCCGTCGGGGTCGTAGCCGAGCGCGGTAATATAGTTTGAAAGCGCGTCTATCCATACGTAAACGACGTGCTTGTCGTCGAAATCAACGGGTATACCCCATTTAAACGAGGTACGGCTTACGCATAAATCCTGAAGTCCGGGCTTTATGAAGTTATTGAGCATTTCCTTCTTGCGCGCCTCGGGATAAATGAAGTTTTCATTTTCCTCGATAAACTGCTCAAGCTGCTTCTGATATTTTGAAAGACGGAGAAAATACGCCTCCTCCTTAGCGGGCTTAACCTCGCGTCCGCAGTCGGGACATTTTCCGTCGACGAGCTGGCTTTCGGTCCAGAAGCTTTCGCACGGAGTACAGTAAAGTCCCTCGTATTCTCCCTTGTAAATATCGCCCTGCTCGTAGAGCTTTTTAAATATTTTCTGTACGGCTCTTTCGTGATAACCGTCGGTGGTTCTTATGAACTTATCGTAGCTCGTGCCGAGAAGGTCGCATATACCCCTGATTTCGCCCGCTACCTTATCGACGTATTCCTTCGGTGTAACGCCTGCGGCTTTAGCGTATTCCTCGATTTTCTGACCGTGCTCGTCGGTACCCGTAAGGAAGAATACGTCGTAGCCCTGTAATCTCTTATACCTTGCGATAGCGTCGGTTAAAACTATTTCATAGCTGTTGCCTATATGAGGCTTTCTCGACGTGTACGCAATAGCCGTTGTAATATAAAATTTCTCTTTCATATATAATACCTCCCGGTAGATAGTTTAAAGAAGCGACGCCGCGCCCTTATCAAGCATAAGGGTAACGTCTTTATGAAACTGTAATATGCTCGCAGGACATTCGGGCGTTACGTTGCCGTCGATAACCTGCTTTATAGCCTTCGCCTTTTTTTCGCCGATGGCGATAATAAGTATTCTTTCAGCCTGCATTATTGAGCCGATTCCCATAGTGATAGCCTCCGTCGGCACCTCTTCTACCGAATCAAAGAAGCGGCTGTTGTCCTCGATAGTGCTTTGCTTCAGCTTTACTACGTGGCTCCAACGCTGAAACGCGTTCGCAGGCTCGTTAAACGCTATGTGACCGTTTGAGCCGATGCCGAGAAGCTGAATATCAATTCCGCCCGCGGCTCTTATTTTCTTTTCGTAGCTCTTACATTCCGCCTCTAAATCCCGGGCGTTTCCGTTTAAGAAGTTTATATTCTCCTCGGGTATGTTAATGTGGTTAAAAAGGTTTTTATACATAAACGAATGATAAGAGTTTTTATCTTTAACGTCAAGGCTGCAGTATTCGTCGAGGTTAAAGGTAGTAACCTTTGAAAAATCAACAGCGCCCTGTTTATA
>JAILGO010000002.1 GCA_024696725.1 Eubacterium sp.
TATTTTGCCTTAAGCGGTTCTTTTATTTTTTTACCGTGAATTTTTAATTCTGTTGCAAGTCCGGCTAAATATCCCGCTGTGTTGAGAATACAATCGTCTATGTCAACGTTTCCGCATTTAAATATATACTGATACCCCTCGAATAAAACCGGTAATGCTAATCCTATAATTAGCATTACGGGAAGCGGAAGCCTCTTTACCGCCGATATAATAAACGGAAGGGGAGCGAGAACGAGAAGATTGCCGAAGCATACAAGCGAAACGTAAAGGCTTTCGTCAAGTCCCTGAAAAATCGCCTTAAAGTATCTGAACGTTCCCTGAGTCGGTATAAGGTTTACCGAGAATTCAAAGGAGTTCGGCTCTCTTATAAACGAAACGTAAAGAATCAGTATGTAAATCGGTAAATAAGAAATCCAGAAGCGCCTGTAAAACCTTTCATAAAACCCGTTACAGAATACCGTTGCGCTTAAGAATAAAGCCGCGTTCGTAAGACTTATTACAGCGCCGAGCCACAGCATATACGAATAATTCTGTAACAGATGTCCTGTAATAAAATAATCGAAGTAAGCAAACGCCGAGACCGATAATAAAGCCGTCGGCACGAATACGGTAAGAAGCTTTTCGTTTTTTCTGTTAAGGTAAACGAGCACAAAAAGAGTAATGAAAATAATTAAGTATCTTATATAGATATATGTTATTGAATGAAAACCGAAATAGCTGCTCTTAACGTGATAAGAGGAGGAAAGCATACAAAAGGGATACGCCGCGGCAAAAAGCATTGCCGCAGTATACTGTAAAGCCTTTTTCATCTGCTTCCCTCCTCGTTTTTTATTTTTTATCTATCTTGGCGAAAAGCTCTTCGCGTGAAATACCGCTCTTTCTTGAAATCTCGTCAAACGGCGAAACTCTGATTACCTTTCCGTCATAACGTGAAACGAGGACCTTAGCCTCTTTTCCGTTAATATCAACGCTCTCTATACTGTATTCCTCTTTAAGAGGAACCTGCTTGTCAAGAGCCGACCTTTCGGTAAGAGCGCCCGTCGGACAGAGCTGAACGCAAAGTCCGCATTTGGTGCAGTTTGTCTTATCAAGCGGAAGCGAGAACGCAGGGGATACGTCGGTCTTAAAGCCTCGACCTACAAGCCCTATTGACGATAGGTCCATAACCTCACGGCACGCTCTTACACAGAGTCCGCAGAGAATACACTTGGAATTGTTCCTCTCAATAAACGCATTCTCGTCGTGAGTGTATTTCTGAGGCATTTCTCCCTCGAATCGCATCGGCTCAATGTCGTATCTCTGCACGACGTTAAGCAGCTTGCACTTGAAGTATTCCTTACATCCGCACTCAAGACAGCGCGCAGCCTCAGCCTTCGCCTCGTCCTCGGTATAGCCCTTGCAAACCTCGTCGAAGTTGTTCTTTCTGTAATCGGCGTCAAGAACCTCGGGACGCTTTCTCGGCATAACCTCTCTGTCGGAGTAGTCGATGGTTTCCTCGTTGCGCTTGCTTATATAAGGAACGCGCGCCTCAAAGCTTTCGCCCATAAGATAAGCGTCAACCGCTTTAACGCAACGGTCCGCGTCGCCGATTGCTTCAATTGCAATACCTGCGCCGTTGTTGATTGCGTCGCCGATTGCGAATACGCCGTCAATGTTCGTCGTGAAGAAATCTTCGTCGGCGGCGATATTGCCTCTTTCGTTGATTTCAAGTTCGCTCGCGTCATCTGCTACGAGCTTCTGACCGATAGCCATAATAACGTTGTCAACGGGGATTGTCTCCGTCTTGCCCTCAATCGGAACAGGTCTGCGCCTTCCCGAAGCGTCGGGCTCGCCGAGCTCCATAAGCTGAAGCGTCACTGAAGTAAGCTTTCCGTTTTCTCCGTTAAAGGATATGGGATTCGTAAGGAATTTGTAGATTACGCCTTCCTCTTCCGCTTCCTCTATTTCAAGCGCGTCTGCGGGCATTTCGTTTCTCGTTCTTCTGTAAACGACGTAAACCTCCTCGGCTCCTAACCGAACTGCCGTTCTGCAAGCGTCCATAGCGGTATTACCGCCGCCGCATACGGCAACTCTCTTGCCTATTGAGGTGCGCTCGCCCTTTATAACTGTTCTTAAGAAGTCTATACCGCCGATAACGCCTTCAAGCTCCTCGCCCTCGACTCTCATCGGGCTTGATTTCCATGCGCCGATAGCTACGATAACCGCGTCGTAGAAGGATTTAAGCGAAGCGATTGTACATTCCTTACCGAGCTTGAAGCCGTTTGCCATTTTAACGCCGGTCTTTTCAATGAGTTCGATTTCTCTGTCAAGAATTTCCTTGGGCAGTCTGTACTGCGGAATACCGTAGCGGAGCATACCGCCCATCTTTTCCATCATATCGTAAACGATAACCTCGTGACCGAGCTGAGCGAGATAATACGCTGCTGAAAGACCTGCGGGACCGCCGCCGACAATCGCGACTTTTTTGCCCGTCGGCGCTTCCTTTTTCGGAATATACTTCTCGCCGTTAAGGTCGTAGTCAGCCGCGAAGAATTTAAGCTGAGCAATGCTAATCGGCTCCTCGACGTTCTGTCGTCTGCACGCCTTTTCGCACGGATGAGGACATACTCTGCCGATAGAAGCGGGAAGGGGAATTCTGTTTTTAATTAGCTTGTTAGCCGCGTCATATTCGCCGTTAGCAATAAGTCCTACGTATCCATGACAATCGGTGTTAGCGGGACAGGCGAGCTGACACGGAGCAATACAGTCGCCGTCGTGAGCCGACATAAGAAGCTCGATAGCGATTTTTCTTGACTGAATAACCCTTTCGCTCTCAGTATGAATAACCATACCCTCGCTGACCTTAGCCGAGCAGGAGCGTAAAAGCTTCGGTATACCCTCAGCTTCTACAACGCAAAGTCCGCACGCGCCGTATACTTCTACGGCTTCGTCGTAGCAAAGAGTGGGAATATAAATTCCTGCTCCTCTTGCCGCTTCCAAAATGGTAGAGCCCTCGGGAGCGCTGACCTTTTTACCGTTAATAGTTAAGTTTATCATATCAGCACCTCCTTACTCTTTAACTACCGCGCCGAAGCGGCAAACTGTATAGCATTTTCCGCATTTAATACATTTTGCGGAGTCGATTTCGTGCGGCGATTTAACCGCTCCGCTGATTGCGTCAACGGGACAGTTTCTCGCGCAGAGCGTACATCCAACGCATTTTTCCTTATCAATTCTGTATTCGATTAGCTCGCTGCATTCGCCTGCGGGACATTTCTTATCGTTTATATGAGCCTCGTATTCATCTCTGAAATACTTGATTGTAGTAAGCACGGGGTTCGGCGCAGTCTGACCGAGTCCGCAAAGCGCACCGTCCTTGATTGCGTAACAAAGCTCCTCGAGAAGCCCGATGTCGCCTTCCTTTCCCTTACCGCTGCAGATACGCTCAAGTATTTCGAGCATACGCTTCGTGCCTATACGGCAGTGAATACATTTTCCGCAGCTCTCCTTAGCCGTGAAGTCAAGGAAGAACTTAGCCATACCGACCATACAGGTTGAGTCGTCCATAACGACCATACCGCCCGAGCCCATAATCGCGCCTGTAGCGCCGAGAGCCTTGTAGTCGATAACAGTATCTATAAGCTTTTCGGGAATACAGCCGCCTGACGGTCCGCCCATCTGAACAGCCTTGAACGGTCTGTCGGTTTTCATACCGCCGCAGATACCGTAAATAACGTCGCGAAGCGTTTTACCCATAGGAATTTCAACAAGTCCCGAGCGCTTAACTTTACCCGTAACCGCGAATACCTTAGTACCCTTTGAGCCCTCTGTACCCATAGCGGCGAACGCCTCGCCGCCGTTGTTGATTATCCACGCAACATTAGCGAAGGTCTCTACGTTATTGATGTTCGACGGCTTGTGCCAGAAGCCCGACTGAGCGGGGAAGGGAGGCTTAAGCCTCGGCATACCTCTGTGTCCCTCGAGCGATTCTATAAGAGCGGTTTCCTCACCGCATACAAACGCTCCCGCGCCTGCCTTGATGTAAAAGTCACAGGAGAAATCGGTACCGAAAATGTTTTCGCCGATTATACCTTTTTCCGTCGCCTGCTCAATAGCTCTTTTAAGTCTTTTGATTGCAAGGGGATATTCCGCTCTTACGTAAACTACCGCGTGCTTTGCGCCTATTGCGTACGCGCCGATAAGCATACCCTCTATAAGATTATGCGGGTCGGATTCAATAACCGCTCTGTCCATAAACGCGCCCGGATCGCCCTCGTCAGCGTTACAGATAAGATACTTTTCGTCGCCCTCGCTCTGTCTTGCGGCGTTCCACTTAAACCACGTCGGAAAGCCTGCTCCGCCTCGTCCCGCAAGACCCGACGTCTTTATAACGTCGATTACCTCCTCGGGAGTCATTTCGCTTACCGCCTTTTTAAGCGCGGTATAGCCTCCTGCCGAAATATATGCGTCTACCTCGTCGGGATTGATAATTCCGCAGTTGCGAAGCGCGATTCTCGTCTGATTCTCAAGAAATTCGCTGTCCTCGTCGCTTACCGTAAGCTTTTCTATTAAGCTTTTGTCGCCGCTTTCAACGAATCCGGCAATCGCATCTGCGTCGTTTTCGCTAACCTTAACGAGTCTTGTAAGGCTGTCGCCGTCGTAAATATCTACGATAGGCTCAAGGTAACACATACCTATACATCCCGTGATTGAAACCTCTGCGGAGATTTTTCTTTCAAGCAGCGCTTTTCTTACCTTTTCCGCTCCCGCGGCAATACCGCACGAGCCCTGACCGATAACTATTCTCATAAAGCCGCCTCCCTTAATTCCTTAAGAATTTTTTTCGTTTTGTCGGGAGTAAGGCTGCCGTAGGTGTCCTCGTTAATCATCATAACGGGAGAAAGCGAGCAGCAGCCGAGGCAGGCAACGCATTTAAGCGAGAATAAGCCGTCCTCCGTTGTCTGACCGTCGTCGATATTAAGCTCGTCTTTAATAGTCTGTAAAATAAGCTCGGACGAGTTAACGTGACACGCCGTACCCTGACATAGCATTATAAGATATTTTCCTACGGGCTCGAAGCGGAACTGCGTATAAAACGTTCCGACGCCCATAATCTCGGACTCCGCAATGCCCGTCTTTTCCGAAATAAGCGTAATCGCTTCCTTCGGGAGATATCCGTAAATATCTTGCGTTTTCTGTAAAATGGTTATTAAGCTTCCCTTGACTTCGGCGTACTTATTCAATGTATCGCAGAGAAGGGAAAGGTCAACAGTTTTATTTTTATCCATCTTACCACCTCCGTATAACTGATGTTTTTATAATACAATAATATTTTAACTATTTCAATAAAACCGCCCGTTTTGTTATTCTTTTGTTAAATGCTTGTTGCAATTAATTATTTTAACAGCTATAATTAATGTGTAAAAAAACTGTAAGGAGATAAGCTATGAAAAGATTAATATCT
>JAILGO010000027.1 GCA_024696725.1 Eubacterium sp.
CCTGCACGGGATATCAGATTCAGCTTGCAACGAATAAGAAATTTACCAAAAACGTTAAAACGGTAACGGTAAAGGGCAAAAAGAATACCGCCCGTACCGTTAAGAAACTGAAAGCGGGAAAAAAGTATTTCGTAAGGGTAAGAACCTATAAAGCATTTAACGGAACAAAGCTTTTCTCAAAATGGAGTAAGGTGAAATACAAAACAACGAAATAATAAAAAAGTGACCGATTATCCGTCGGTCACTTTTATTCTTTCTATTAATACTTTTGAAACGCCGCCGATTAAAAAGCCCGTGACGAGTCCGGCTATAAGAAGAACGGGGAGGTAATAAACGATTTTATCCGTTCCCATTAAAACCGCCGCCGCAACAATCTGTCCGATATTGTGCGCCGTTCCGCCGAGTATGCTGACCCCGATTACCGAAAGCTCAGCCTTCATTATAAGAAGCATAGCGAAAAAGCTCAGCAGTCCGCCGCAAAGGCTGTATATCATACTGTATGCGTTACCAAAGGTAAGCCCTGCGAGCACAATCCTTATTATCGCTATCGCAAAAGCCTCGTAAGGCGTAAGCTTGTAAAGCGCAACGACTACTACAAGATTTGCAAGCCCGAGCTTAACTCCCGGTATTCCGATGCTGAGCGGGAGAAGGCTCTCGAGATAGCTCAGCGTAAACGCGAGCGCAATCATTAAGCCGAAAAGCGCCGCGCGTTTTGATTTATTATTCTTCATATTCAAACCTCGGCGTCGATTTCGTTATCGGCGTTTTCGTCAACTACGGTTATAACCACCCTGTGGGGAAGGCATATAATGCTCTCCCCGTTTTTACTTATCTTTCTGTGACGGACGCAGATTTTATCGGGACAGTCCGCCTCGCTTATGTATGCGTACCCTTCTTTAATAATCAGAGTGTTGCTTCCGTTTTCCGTTTCGATAAGATACTCCGTATCCTCTTTCAGAGGTAAAACCTCAACCGCCGTTTTATTCACCTCAACCTGAACGTAGCTTCCCGTCTGAGGTAAAAAACGCAAAGCCGCAAAAAGAATTATTGCGGCTGAAAGAATTATTCCTACTAAAATAAAGTCTTTCTTTTTCATAGCGTTTTACTTCGCTCTGTAGCTTTCAAAGCCCGAAGAATAGGTTATGTTAAACGATTTATCTACCCATAGCGCCTCTACTCCGTCGAGCGATTCAACAAGCGCCCTGCCCTCGTCGAGCTTCATTAAAAACAGCTCGGTCGAAAGTCTGTCGGCAAGCGCAGAGTCGGCGCAAATAACCGTTACGCCCGAAAAACGCTCCGCAGGCATAAGTGTATCGGTATCGATTATATGACAGAAATTTCTTCCCTTATAGTTGAAATAGCGCTGATAATCGCCGCTTGTAACTACCGAAAGGTCGGTAAGCGTAAGCGCTTCAAGAGGCGCGCTGCTTTTTGTATCGGGATTCTGAATCTGAATATTCCACTTGGTTTTTCCGTCTGACTTTTTATATCCGCAGGCTATGACGTTTCCGCCGATGTTGAGCATAAAGTCGCTGAAAACACCGTTATTCTTTAAGTATTCCGCGATTTTTTTTGTACAGAAGCCCTTAGCCGTCGCGCCGACGTCGAGCTTTAGCCTGTCGTCCTTAAAGAATACCGTGCCGTTCTTTTCGTCGATAATAAGGTCGTCGGGATTTGTGTGCTCTGCCGCCTTCTCGAGCGACCTCATTTTAGGAACGTAGGCGTTCTGAGGGCTTTTCGTCGACGCCTCTCTCGCCGCGTGCCACATCATAAGCACCGATCCGAAGCAGATATTGAGCCTTCCGTTGCTTTCTTTATAAATCTCTTTTCCCTCTTTGAGGAGTTCGATTATTTCCTTATCGACCTTAACGGGCTTTTCGGCTGCCGTTTTGTTAACCGTACAGAGATTAGTTACGCCGTCGAACTCTTTATATATGTCGAACAGCTTGCTGTATCTTAACAGCTCGCCTTCAAGAAGCTTAACGCCCTTGTCGAAGCTTTCCTGAGAGTCGGTATACGCAATAAACGTCGTAACCGTGTCGAACGCCTCGGCGTTGGAATAGGTAAAACGCTGCGGTACCGCGCCGCAACCGAAAAGCGATGCTAAAAGCACGGCGCAGAGTAAAACTGATAATATCTTTTTCATTATTCAAACGTTACGCTTCCGCCGTTATTTGAAGAGGCAAGACCGATATAGGACTTACCTACGTTAATTTCAAGCTTCTTTCCGTTTTTATCCTTTAAGATAAGTCTTCCCTTGTTGATTCTCCAGCTGATTTCGCTCTGCTTTCCGTTACTTGCGTAATATCCCTTACCGCTGCCCTTGCCGTTAACTACGCTGTTGTAGTTAAGGTAAGTTGTCGACGAGCCTTTATAGGGAACCGTGATATAAGTCGTCTTGTCGATAAGAATAATTACGTTCTGAAAAGCAACGTCGGTGCGCCAGTCCTCCGTATGATAAAGCTTATCCTTTTCGGAGAATGTGAAGCGTCTCGTGTCGGTTCTTGAAGAAAATTTACAGTTAATCTTCGCCGCTGCCGCCGTACCCGCGTCCGTAAGCGTTTCGGCGAAAGCGAGCTTGCTGAATCTTTTAGCCTTGCGCTTAACCCTGAAGCCCTTGTCCTTTATGACCTCGGGGAGTAAATCGCCGTGGATAATTCCTCTGTGCTCCGAGGACACGCGTCTTGTAGTGTCGCGTCCGTAGAGCTTGCCGCCGCTCATTCCGTCGATATGGTCGACCTTGTAGGTATCTATATATCCGTAGCCGCCCTTGTAGCCGCTATTGTTGTGGCTTCCGCCCCAGTGAACAAAAATGCTGTCGAAAAGCTGACTGAACATAACGTAAGGCGGACGCGCGGAACGGATTGGTCCGACCTTCTCGGGTACCTTGGTGTAGTCGGCGTAGAGCCAGAGCATTCTGCTTATGCCGCCCTCGACCTCGCCCTCGACGATAATGTCCGAGCTGCCGATTGCCCACTGCGGACGCGCGGGGGAAAGATTTTCTACTACTATCGCGACGGGACGTTTTCCGACTGCCTTCGGGTTGAATTTTTCCTCGCCCGTAAGCGGATTGCCGAGAAACGGCGGCTCGGTAGTCGTTTCCGTAACCGTGATTTCGGGCTGCGTTGTTGTCGGCTCCTCAGCCTTGCTGCAACCGAAAAGCGCCGCAATAAGCGTAATTGCAAGTAAAATTGTTAAAACTCTTTTCATCATAATCGCCTCTATATCTATATAAAATATAACATTAATATACCATATATAGATTTTTATTGCAATATCATAATTCTAAAATACCTTGCTTATTTCCCCGCGATTATAAAAGAGTTGCTTATTATGTCAAAATATGCTAAAATAGACTGATATATTTTAAATTATAGTATATATTGGGGAGGTGACGGCTTGGCTAAAAAGGACTATTTTGAAGACGACGGCAATATTGAAACTAAAAAAACCGTAGCGGACAGTATAAAGCCCGTCTTTTCGTCGTTACTTACCAGAATTAACGAGCAGAAGGCTCTTCAGGAAAAGGAAGAGGCTGAAAAAAGAAAAGCCGACGGGCAGCGTCACCTTGCGCCCGCCTTCCCGGAGGATATACTTGAGCTGATTAACGCCGACGCTTCCGACGTTACCGCAGATATCGTAAAGCAGGTAAAGGCGGAAAACAGCGAAAAGAGCGTAATTATGGAGGAGCCGCAGGAGGCGGAGGAGCCTATTACCGTTAGCTCGTCGGCTGAGCGGGCAGAGCACGAGGAGGAGTCCGAGGCGCTCGTAGACGCTATAAGAGCCTTTTCCCATAAAAGCGGCGACGCGATTACAAGCGTAGCTCATTCGATTAAGAAAAATACGATAGCCGTCGCGGCTGTAATCGAGGAAAAGGAAAAAAGCTCAAGCAAGCTTCATAAAGCGTTCGTCATTTTTATAATGATGATAATAACCGTTCTGATTTTTGCCGGCTTTATAGCCGTGTTTATGCACCAGATGACGGCTGAAAACGAGCGTATAAGCCTCTTCAGTACGGAGGCGGGAAAGGTCTGCACCTCTTATGTGAGAGATTACGGCTCGCCGAGCTATGAAAATCTTTATACGACCTACGGCGTGGACGGCTGCCGTCTTACGGGTATATGCTTTGTAAGAGAGCTTGATTTCGATGACGACGGAACGAGCGAGCTTATGCTTACCTATAATAAAAACGGAGTCTATTATAACGAGGTATGGGGCTTTAACGACAAGGACGAGTTCGCTCCGCTGTTCAGCGAAAAGGCGGCGCAGTCGTCGAATAAGGCTAAGGACGCGTACTCGACTCTTTACAGAAAAAACAATAAGTATTATATAGGTATTCACGAAGAAAAGAAGCTGAATAAAATTGAGCTGTATCAGCTCAAGGGAGATAAATTCGTAAAGCGTTACGACTGTACCTATGACCCGAAAACTCAGGCCTATGAGGTCGACGGAAAGGACGATACGACCGCCTTTGAGCGCATAAAATATTCCGTGTTCAAGAGCGAAAAGGCGTCCGCTGAGGCTGAAAAGACGGCGGTAATGATTGAGGGCTACTCGGGTAAGAGCGACGTTGCCGAGATAAGCAATAAGCAGAGCCGTAAGAACGCTTATTACAGCATAGTTCAGGATTACAATAAACGCTTCGGTACCGCGGAGCTTGCCGAGGAGGGCGGCGTGGCGTTCATAAAGGGACTCGCCGTGGTTGACCTTATCGACTTCGACGGCGACGGTAAGAACGAGCTTCTTCTCGTTTACCGTAAGCCCATTAAGGTAAGAAACGAGGCTGCCGAGGGTTACGCGTCCTATGAGGTCGATACCTATTACTGCGAGATATTCCGTTATACGGGCGCTAAAGCCGTGCTCGCCTATACGAGCGAGGGACTGTCTAATATGCCCGACGGCGGGAACGACAGATACTACGTAATAATGAAGGACGGAAAGCAGCATTATTACTGCGCCAACAGCTTTAAAAACACGGATTACGGACGCCATACAAGCGCGACCTCGTCGATGTTCAAGTTCGATAAAACGAGCTTCCAGCCGATTTATTCCGCTTCCTACGAAAGCGAGTACGGATATACCGAGTATTATCTCGACGGCGAGGAGGTAAGCACCTCCGCGTTTGAAGAGGACGGCTATCGCGTAGCGCTCTTCGACGGCGAGGAAAAGAGCTACGATAAGGATACCTTTAAGGTAGTTTACGTCCAGCGAAGCGCAAAGAATAAATCGAGTATCGAATCCCGCGTAAGCGATACGGTTAAGACTATACAAAAACTGAATCCCGCTTACTCGGCGGATTAAAAGATAACAGGCTGTCTTTCGACAGCCTGTTTTTTTATCTATTTATAAAATCTGTAGCCCTTTCCCCAGACCGTATTCACGTACTCGAAGTTTCTGTCCGCCGCGAAAAGCTTGTCGCGGATACGGTTAACGTGAACGGTAACGGTTGAGGTCTCGCCCATTGAATCGTACTGCCAGATTTTTTCGAAAAGCTCCTCCTTGCTGAATATCCTGTCGGGATTTTCGGCGAGGCAGGTGAGAAGGTCGAATTCCTTATTCGTAAAGGTTATTTCCGTTTCGCCTACGAAAACTCTTCGTGAATCCTTATCTATTTTAAGCGAGCCGATTTCAATAATTCTGTGCGCTTCCTCCTCGTGAGACGAGGCGGTAAGCCGCTCGTATCTGTTTATGTGGGCGATAACTCTTGCGACGAGCTCCGACGGGCTGAACGGCTTAACTATATAGTCGTCCGCTCCGAAGCCGAGTCCCTTGATTTTATCAATATCGTCGCGCTTTGCGCTTACGAGAAGAATCGGCGCGTTGCTGATTTTTCTTACCTGCTTACAGATTTCAAGTCCGTCGACGTCGGGAAGCATTATGTCGAGCATTAAAAGGTCGTAGTCACCTTTCAGAGCAAGCTCAAGCCCGTCCTTTCCGTTTGAGGCGCTCTCTACGGTGAAATGATTCGCCTCAAGGTAATCCGTTTCAAGACGGAGTATGTTTTCGTCGTCCTCAACAATCAGTATCTTTCTTTCCATCGTTTTCTCCCTGTATTTTATTTAATGAAATGTGTACCGTAAGTCCTTTGCCTTCCTCGCCGGTAGCCCAGATGTTGCCGCCGTGGAGCTCAACTATCTGTTTACATACCGCAAGTCCGATGCCGGAGCCCTCGCTCGTTTTGCTTCTCGCCTTGTCGGCGCGGTAAAAGGTTTCGAATATTTTCGGAAGGCTTTCCGAGTCAAGTCCTATTCCGTTATCCGAAATGCTGATAATTACCGATTTGCTGTATTCCTGAGCCTCAAGAACGATTTTTCCCTTAACGTCCTTTTTAGCGTATTTTACCGAATTGGAAACGATATTCGTTATTACCCTCGAGAAGCGGTCGACATCGAGGTTAACTAAAACGCCGTCGCTGCAGTTGTTGTTATATTCAAAGTCAAAATTCTGTTTTTCAAGCTCAAAGCTCAGCTCGTCGGCGCAGTCGTTAAGAAAGCCGGTGAGGTCCGTAACGGCGGGGGAGAGCGTTATGCTTCCGAGCTCAAGACGCGAAATCGTAAGAAGGTCGTCGAGAAGGCGCTCCATTGTAAGAGTCGAGGAGTAAATCGTTTTTAAATAGTTTTCCTGCTTTTCGGGAGTGTTCGCTATACCGTCGCGAAGTCCCTCGACGTAGCCCTTTACCGAGGTAAGCGGCGTTCTGAGGTCGTGCGCTACGCCCGCTATCATTTCTTTACGCGACTGCTCGAGTGCGCTCTGCTTTTCAAGCGAGCTTTTCAGCTGAGCGGTCATGTGGTTAAACGACTTTACCGTTACGCCGATTTCGTTTGTCGAATCGTAGTCGATTTCGTAGTCGAGGTTTCCGTTCGCTATTTCGTTCGCACCGTCGGCGAGCTCTCTTATCGGCTTGCTTATGGTTTTTGAGGTTATAAGTGAAAGAACTATAATGGAAAGCACGAAAACGAGCGCGATAAATACCGCCATAACGCCCGTTCTGCTGAACAGCATAGAAGGGAAGTCCTCCGCTCTGTAACGCGCGGATATATCCTTAACCGTGTAGTCATTACTCGCCGCGATAACGAGGTAACGCGAGCTTCCGTCGCTTGCGTGGTTAACTATAACCATACCGTTTTCGCCGAAATAGTTAACGTTTTTATCGTCCGTGATTTCCATTATACCGTTTGCGGTTTTAAGAACGTCCGCCTTTTTAGCCGTGGCATAGAATTCCTTATCGTTTTTCTCTATATACAGCTTTACGCCGAGCTCCTCGAGCGGAGAAACGAAGCCGCTCACGCTCGAGCGCTTAACCTCGTCGCTGTCGGAGGAAATAAGCTCGTTTGAAATCGACGCCATAGTCTGATTCCACTGTATCTGGTTCAGCATCGAGTACGAATTCGTGGTAACCGTTGAATAATTAAAACGGCTTAAAACCGTGTGAAAAAACATTCCCGATATTCCCGCGAGTATAAGCACGGGTATAACGATTCCGAGAATTGAGGTAAGCGTTATTCTCGTCGAGATTTTCATATTCCGCGAGGAGCGCTTTAAGTTGCCTTCCTTATTCATATTACACCTCTCTTTACGCTGATTTTATAACATTATCCGGATTTTTACAAGAAAAAACAAGACAATCATCCTTTAGTTAATATTAATTTTATAAAATTCTGTAATTTTTATAAAGTTTTGTCTATATTTCTTATATTATATTGACAATCATTCAAAATA
>JAILGO010000040.1 GCA_024696725.1 Eubacterium sp.
ATATCTTTACATTAATGGTAAATTATATTATTATATAATAAATAATTTTCGGAGGTATATTCATTATGGGTATTGAATATAAAAGAATACTGCTTAAGCTCTCGGGCGAAGTTCTCGCGGGAAGCGCAGGTAAGGGAATAGATAACGACACCGTCCTTAAAATCTGCGCCGCCGTTAAGAAAGTAGCCGATAAGGGCGTAGAGGTAGGAATAGTAGTCGGCGGCGGTAACTTCTGGAGAGGAAGAACGAGCGAGCACATGGACAGAACGAGAGCCGACCATATCGGTATGCTTGCTACCGCTATGAACTCGCTTGCCCTTTGCGACGCGCTTGAACAGCTCGGCGCCGACGTAAGAGTACAGACCGCTATTGAAATGCGCCAGATTGCCGAGCCTTATATCAGAAATAAGGCAATCCGTCATTTTGAAAAGGGAAGAATAGTTATCTTCGGCTGCGGAACGGGCTCTCCGTTCTTCTCAACCGATACGGCTGCGGCGCTGAGAAGCGTTGAGATAAACGCCGACGCTTTGCTTAAGGCGACTAACGTCGACGGCGTTTACGATAAAGACCCGAATAAATATGACGACGCGGTGAAGTACGACGAAATTACCTTCCACGACGTAATAGTAAGCGACCTTAAGGTAATGGATTCGACGGCTTTCTCTCTTTGCAGAGATAATAATATGCCGATTATCGTATTTAATCTTAATAACCCCGATAATATTCTTGACGTCGTCGAGGGTAAGAAAATAGGTACAACAGTTAAAAATTAAACTATATATAAAGGAGTAATTTTATGGAAACCGTATTTGCCAAAACAAAGGAAAGAATGGAAAAATGTCTTGATTCGCTTGACCGCGATTATCAGACCGTAAGAGCGGGAAGAGCTAACCCGAAGGTGCTTAATAACATTACCGTAGATTACTACGGAACGCCGACTCCGCTTATTCAGATGGCGGCTGTATCCTCACCCGAGCCGCGACTTCTCGTGGTTCAGCCGTGGGACCCGTCGACCTTAAAGGAAATTGAAAAGGCTATTAACGTGTCCGATATCGGAATTAATCCTCAGAACGACGGTAAGGTTATCCGTCTTAACTTCCCTCAGCTTACCGAGGAGCACAGAAAGCAGCTCGTTAAGGACGTTGCAAAGCGCGCCGAGGAGGCAAAGGTTGCTATCCGTAACGTAAGACGCGATTCTATGGACGACATTAAAAAGCTTAAGAAGAATAACGAAATTACCGAGGACGACCAAAAGGACGGCGAAAAGAAGCTTCAGGATATTACCGATAAGTATATCAAGCAGGTCGACGAAATGGCTAAGGCTAAGGAAGACGAGGTTCTTTCTATCTGATTTTTTAAACTGACGGGGCGATTTACTGTCGCCCCTAAAAATGATTTAATGGGGTAAATTATGGCATTGTTCGGAAGAAAAAAGAACAGCGGGGAGGTTGGATTTAAAACTCTTCCCGAGCATATCGGAATAATAATGGACGGTAACGGACGCTGGGCAAAAAAGCGCGGACTTCCGCGTACCGCAGGTCATAAGGAGGGCGCCGAAACCTTCAGGCGCATTACGAGAGCCTGCGTAAACCTCGGCATTAAATACGTTACCTTCTATGCCTTTTCGACCGAAAACTGGAAGCGCTCACCCGACGAAATAAACGCGATTATGAATCTCTTTAAGGATTATCTCCTTGAAGCTAAGCGCGATTTTGAAAAGGCTGAGGACACGAGGCTTATATTTATCGGCGAGCGCGAGGGTATAAGAGCGGATATTCTTGAGCTTATGGACGAGGCGGAGGAAAGAACCGCCGACCATAAGGGAACGACGGTCTACCTCGCGATTAATTACGGCGGCCGTCAGGAGATTGTATCGGCTGTTAATAAGCTGATAAAAGAGGGTAAGGAAAAAGTTTCCGAGGACGATATTTCCGGGAATATCTTTACCGTTCCCGACTGCGACCTCATTATCCGTCCGTCTGGCGAGCAGCGCCTGTCGAACTTCCTTCTGTGGCAGGCGGCTTACAGCGAATTCTGGTACAGCGACGTGCTCTGGCCGGATTTTACCGAAAATGATTTGTATTCAGCGCTGAAGGCGTTTGAAAACAGAAACCGCCGCTTCGGCGGATAAAAAAACAGGAGTTATTTCAGTTATGAAAAAGAGAGTAATTACAGCATTTGCGCTTCTTGCGCTGTTAATAGTGGTAGTATGGCAGGTTTATACGCCGCTTCTTGTTTTCGTTGTATCGTTCTTCGCGGCTGTGTCCGCTAACGAGATAATGAAATGCGCTAAAATCAGCAACAAGTATTTAATAATCGTCGGAACGGCGGCAGCGTTTCTTATTCCGTTTTTCTCGACGGCGACAGCGCTCGAGCCGCTCGTAAAAACCAACGAATGGTTCAGGGTTATAAACGCCGTGCCTAAGGTAATAATTATCGCAGTCCTCGTGCTTTCGTATTTTCTCGCTATGCTTAAGGGTTATAAGCATACAAAGTTTGAGGACGTCGCAATCACCGTAGTCGCGAGCATTTTCGTTCCGTGGTGCTATTCTCTGTTCGTGCTTTTAAGAGATATAATCGGCTATAAGAATCAGCTCGGCGTATATCTTATTTTCTATGCGCTTATTACCGCTCTCGTTACGGATATCGGCGCTCAGCTCGGCGGTATGAAATTCGGCAAGACTCAGATGTCGCCGAATATCTCGCCTAAAAAAACGGTAGAGGGCGCGTGCTGCGGAATACTTCTCGGCTACTTTGCGACCGTAGTCGCGTTTCTGCTTTACAACCGGTTCGCCCTTATCCCGATTCCGTGGAAGCAGGCTGCCGTATTGCTCGGCGTAGCTCCCGTTATTCAGTTTATCGGAATGATGGGCGACCTTACCGCGTCTGTGCTTAAGCGTAATTTCGACGTCAAGGATTTCGGTAATATTTTCCCCGGCCACGGCGGAGTTATGGACAGATTTGACAGCACGCTGTTCACTATCGTACTGACCTACTGTACCGCAATTATCATTTACTAAGGTGTTACTATGACTGAAAATATTTCACTTTTAGGCTCAACGGGCTCAATAGGAACCCAGTCCCTCGACGTTTGCAGAAAAAACGGCTTCGGCGTTAAATGTCTTACCGCCTCCTCCCGCGTTGACGTAATGGAGGAGCAGGTGAGGGAGTTTAAGCCCGAGCTCGTCTGTATGATGAACGAGGACGCTGCAAAGGAGCTTAAGGTAAGAATCGCCGATACTCCAACCCGCGTTGTAAGCGGAATGGAGGGACTGGTTGAGTGCGCCGTATACGGCGGGGCGGATACCGTTTTGAATTCCGTAGTCGGAATGGTCGGACTTGAGCCGACTCTCGCCGCGATCGACGCAGGTAAAACGATAGCTCTCGCCAATAAAGAAACGCTTGTCGCGGGCGGTCATCTTGTAATGAACCTCGCTAAGCGTAAGGGAGTGAATATTCTCCCCGTTGACAGCGAGCACTCCGCTATCTTTCAGTCGCTTCAGGGCTCTCCGCGTAAAAGCGCGGTAAAGAAGCTTATACTTACCGCCTCGGGCGGACCGTTTTTCGGTAAGACTCTCTCCGAGCTTGAAACCGTAACGGCAGCGCAGGCGCTGAAGCATCCTAACTGGGATATGGGTTCAAAAATCACCATCGACAGCGCTACAATGATGAATAAGGGACTTGAGTTTATCGAGGCGAAGTGGCTCTTCGACGTACCGAACGACGCGATAGAAATCGTCGTTCACCGTGAGTCCGTCGTCCATTCGGCAGTTGTCTATCAGGATAATTCAATGATAGCCCAGCTCGGCGTTCCCGATATGAGAATTCCTATTCAGTATGCGCTGACCTATCCGGAAAGGGTTGAAAGTCCGGTTAAGGAGTTAAGCCTTGCGGACTACGGAAAGCTTACCTTCTTTGAGCCCGACTATGAAACCTTTAAGTGTATTAACGTGTGTAAAGAGGCGATAGCTCTCGGCGGGCTTCATCCTGCCGCGGCTAACGGCGCTAACGAGGAAAGCGTAAAATTATTCCTCGGCGGTAAAATTAAATTTACCGATATTGCATATCTTAATTATGAAGCGATGAAAAACGCGTCGGATAAAAAGGATTTTACTCTTGACGACGTGCTTTCCGCCGACAGAGCGGCGCGTAATTATGTTTTGGAGACGGTTAAGTGATAACAAATATCTGGCATACTGTATACCCGATTTTAATAGCAATCCTCTTTTTTGAGCTGATAATTATTATCCACGAGGGCGGTCATTTTATAGCCGCCCGTCTTATGGGTATAAAGGTAAACGAGTTCTCTATCGGTATGGGACCGAAGCTGATTCAGTTTCAAAGGGGGGAGACGAAGTATTCTTTAAGGCTAATCCTTTTCGGCGGCTACTGCGCGATGGAGGGCGAAAGCGAGGAGTCCGAGGACGAACGCTCCTTTGCAAAGAAAAAGGTTCTTCAGCGCATCTTCGTCGTCTCTGCGGGAGCGCTTATGAATCTTATTCTCGGTTTCGTTATCGCGGCGATTCTCGTCAGCTCTCAGGAGCTTGTGGGTACCGCTACCGTCGCAAGATTTGAAAAAACCGCAGTAAGCAACGCTGCGCTTCAGGTCGGTGATACTATTAAAACAATCGACGGTATGCGCGTCTATTCCGCTACCGACGTGTCTACGGGCTTTTCGCGTTCAAAGGACGATACGCTTGAAATGACCGTGTTAAGAAACGGAGAGGAAAAGAAGCTCAGCGTAAAATTCAATATGGAAGAGTCGGAGGGACATCGGTTTATCCACATGGACTTTTGGCTTCTCGGCGAGGAAAAGACCGTCGCTAACGTTCTGAAAACCTCAGCGCTCGACTGGATGTCCTATGCGAGAACGGTATTCCTTTCCGTTCACGATATGATAACGGGACGCTACGGCTTTTCGGATATGAGCGGACCCGTCGGCGCCGTAAATATAGTTTCAAAGGCTGTAAAAAGCAATTCCTTCGCGGCGCTGAGAATAATGGCTCTGCTTACAATTAACGTCGGTCTGTTTAATCTGTTTCCGATTCCCGCCCTCGACGGCTGGAGACTGTTTCTCCTCATATTCGAGGGTATATTCAGAAAGAAAATTCCCGATAAATGGGAGTGGGCAATCAACGCCGCAGGTCTTGCGGTGCTCCTCGCGTTTATGAGCGTGATAACCTTTTCGGATATTTCAAAACTGTTTAAGTAGTGGTGACTGTAATGAATAAAAGAATTTCTAAAAAAATAAAGCTCGGCAATACCTTTATCGGCGGCGATTCTCCCGTACTCGTTCAGAGTATGCTTAATATTCCCGCCTCCGATATTGAAGGAAGCGTTAATCAGGCAGTCGCTCTTGAGGAGGCAGGCTGTCAGGTTATCCGTTTCGCCGTTCCCGACGAAAACGCTTTAAGCTTAATTGAACCGATTAAGAAAGCCGTTAGCGTTCCGCTTGTGGCTGATATTCATTTCGACTATAAGCTCGCTCTCGGCGCGGCTGAAAGGGGAATTGATAAAATCCGTATCAACCCCGGTAATATCGGAAGCGAGGACAGAGTTAAGGCAGTTGCCGAAATCTGTAAGCAAAAGGAAATTCCTATAAGAATAGGCGTTAATTCGGGTTCGCTTGAAAAGCATATTCTTGAAAAATACGGCTCGCCAACGCCCGAAGCGATGGTTGAAAGCGCGCTTTACCACGCTTCGCTTCTTGAAAAATTTGACTTTGACGATATCGTAATTTCGATTAAATCGTCTGACGTAAACACTATGATTGAGTGTTATGAGCTCGCTGCGGAAAAATGCGCGTATCCGCTCCATCTCGGCGTAACAGAAGCCGGAACAAAGCGTATGGGTATTATTAAATCCGCGATAGGAATAGGCTCGCTTTTAACGCGCGGTATAGGCGACACTATCCGCGTAAGCCTTACGGACGAGCCTGTTGAGGAGGTCTACGCCGCCTTCGATATTCTTAAGGCAATCGGGCTTAAAACCGACTGCCCTTATCTCATTTCCTGCCCTACCTGCGGAAGAACGAAAATCGACCTTGTAGGTCTTGCGAAGCAGGTTGAAGAAAGGCTTCGCGGCTGTAAAAAGCCGATTAAGGTAGCCGTTATGGGCTGTATAGTTAACGGTCCCGGCGAAGCGAGAGAAGCCGATATCGGTATCGCCGGCGGCGACGGTTGCGGACTGATATTCAGAAAGGGCGAAATTTTAAGAAAAGTTGACGAAAAAGATTTACTTGACGAATTAATGAAAGAGGTTGACAAACTTTAATGACACAGTTTTACGAAATTTTTTCGGATTACATAAATAAACCCTGTCTGGAGGAAATAGGGTTCTCATATATTAAAGAGTTTAAAATCCGCCGCGAGTCAAGAAGCGTTAAGCTTACGCTTTTCAGCGATAAGCTCGTTGACGGAAGCACGGTAAAAGCCGTAAAGAACTCGCTTTCAAAGGCGCTTAACCTAAAAGAATGTCTTATTGATATTAAGTACGATAAGTCGCTTTTCAGCCTTGACGAGATAGAAAAAATACTCTCTCCGGTTAAAAGCGAAAACGCGCTTATTAACGGATACTTTGACGGCGCCGAGGCGGAGCTTGAGGATAATTCGCTCGTTATATGCCTGAAAAAAGGAGGAAAGGCGTTCCTCGACGAAAAAGAAATAGATAAGGAAATATCATCCCTGATTTATAACGAATTCGGTCTTGATTACGACGTAAGCTTTATGGAAACGGCGCCCTTCGACGCAGAGGACGCGATAGTTAAGGCGGTTGAAAAAAAGGCGGAAGAGGATAAAAAGCTCGAAGAGGAGCGTAAGAAGTATCTTGCGGAGAAAGAGAAAAACGCAGTTTACACCCTTTGGGAAAATACTCCGCTCTATAAAGAAACGCTTAAAAAGGTTTACGGACGCGGAAAGCTCGGCGGTAAGCCGAAGCCGATGAAGGATATAGCTAATAATGAAAGCAGAATTACCGTCTGGGGAGAGATTTTTAAAGCCGAGTCTAAGGAGTCGAACCGAACCGACTCTAAAACTCTTACCTTCAGTATAACCGACTTTACCTCGTCTGTATGTTGCAGAATAAGAGAGCCTAAGCGTATCGTCGACCCGCTTGTCGAAAAGCTCGAAGTCGGCGTTAACGTTGTAATCAGCGGAAGCTATTACTATGACGAATATCTTAAACAGGACGTGCTTCAGCCGAGCTTTATCGCAACGGCAAGAAGAAGCGAAAAGAAGGATAACTCGGCGGAAAAGCGCGTTGAGCTTCACCTTCATACCGCCCTGTCCGAAATGGACGGTATATCCTCGCCGAAGGCGCTCGTATCGCGCGCCGCCGCGTGGGGACATAAGGCTGTTGCCGTAACCGACCACGGCGTCGTACAGGCTCTGCCCGAGGCTTACGGCGTCGCTAAGAAAAAAGGAATTAAGCTTATTCTCGGTATGGAAGGCTATATCGTTGACGACGCGCTTTATCCTAACTTTATGAAAATGAAGAATAACGATTTTCACCGTTATCATATCTCGCTTCTTGTTAAAGAGGATAACTCGCTCGACAGCTCCGTGCCTCCCCAAGAGCGTAAGTACGGACGAAAAAATCTTTATGAGCTTATATCGTATTCAAACGTAGAAACCTTTAAGAAAAGACCTATTATCCCTAAGTCGCTGCTTGCGAAAAAACGCGGCGGCATCCTCGTAGGCTCAGCCTGTGAGCAGGGTGAAATCGTACAGGCGATATTAAGAGGCGAAAGCGAAGAAAAAATCGAAGAAATCGCTTCGTTTTATGACTATATCGAGGTTATGCCTATAGGTAATAACCGCTTTATGATTGACTCCGAAAAGGAAATCCATTTCAATATCAACAGCGAAAAGGATTTAATTGAGCTTAATAAAAAAATAATTGCAGTCGCGGACAAGCTCGGAAAGCCCGTGGTAGCAACGGGCGACGTTCATTTTCTCGACGAAAAGGACGCGAAGTTCAGAGCGATTATTCAGGCGTCAATGGGATTTAAGGACTGCGACGATCAGGCTCCGCTCTGGTTTAAAACCACCGACGAAATGCTTGCCGATTTTGAATGGGCAGGGGAAAGAGCAAAGGAATTCGTTATCGACAATCCGAATAAAATTGCCGATATGATTCAGGACGATATTCCCCCTATTCCTCCCGGAACCTTCCAGCCGCATATTGACGGCGCTAACGAGGAACTCACGGATAAATGCTGGGGTATGGCGAAGGAGCTTTACGGCGACCCCGTTCCCGAGCTTGTTGCCTCAAGGCTTCAGCGCGAGCTTGACAGTATTATAGGCCACGGCTACGGCGTGCTTTACGTTATCGCTAAGCGCCTCGTTGAGGAGAGCGAAAAGAACGGCTACCTTGTAGGCTCGAGAGGCTCGGTAGGCTCGTCGCTTGCCGCGCACCTCGGCGGTATTTCCGAGGTTAACCCGCTTCCGCCTCACTACTACTGTAAAAAGTGTAAGCACAGCGAGTTCTTTACTCACGGAGAATACGGCTCGGGCTTCGACCTTCCGCCTAAAAACTGTCCCGAGTGCGGCGAGCCCATGAAACGCGACGGCCACGAAATCCCGTTTGAAACCTTCCTCGGCTTCAACGGCGATAAGGAGCCTGATATCGACCTTAATTTCTCGGGCGAGGTTCAGGCAAAAATCCACCGCTTTACCGAGGAGCTCTTCGGTAAGGAGTACGTGTTCAAGGCGGGTACGATGTCTACCGTAGCGGATAAAACCGCTTACGGCTTCGTAAGAAAATATCTTGAGGAACGCGGTCAGCTTGACGGAACCACAAAGGCTGAAATCGACAGGCTTACTATCGGCTGTACGGGTATTAAGAGAACTACGGGCCAGCATCCGGGCGGAATGGTTGTCGTTCCGTCAGAGTATACGGTCGAGGATTTCACCCCTATTCAGTATCCCTCAAACGACGAGAAAAAGGGTACCTATACGACTCACTTCGACTTTAAGCATTCGCTCCACGATACGCTGCTTAAGCTTGACGAGCTCGGTCATGATAACCCGACGATTTATAAATATCTTGAGGACTCGACGGGTATTCCCGTAATGGACGTCGACCTCTCCGACCCGAAGCTTTACGAGCTTATAACCTCGACGGAGCCTATCGGCGTAAGCGAGGACGATATCAAGTGTAAAACGGGAACTCTCGCAATTCCCGAAATGGGTACGGAATTCGTTATCGGTATGCTTTGCAGCGCCGGACCGAGAAATTTTGCCGATTTGCTTCAGATTTCGGGACTTTCCCACGGTACCGACGTGTGGCTCGGTAACGCAGCGGATTTAATCGAAAAGAAAATCTGTACTATTTCCGACGTTATCGGCTGCCGTGACGATATTATGACTCACCTTATCCACGTCGCCGAGGCGTATGAGACGAGAACGGGCGAGGAGTCGCCGCTTTCGAAGAGCGACTGCTTTAAGATTATGGAGATTACCCGTAAGGGCAAGGCAGTCAAGGAGCTTCCTCCCTATGAAGAGGCTATGAAGAAGATAGGCGTTGAGCAGTGGTACATTGATTCCTGCTATAAAATCAAGTATATGTTCCCGAAGGCTCACGCGGCGGCTTACGTTATCGCGGCGCTTCGTATAGCGTGGTATAAGATTTACTATCCGCTTCAGTTCTACTCCGCCTACTTTACCGTTCGCGGCGGCGCAATCGACGCAGAGTCAGCCGTAGCGGGCAAGGAAGCGGTTAAAAAGAAGATAGACGAATATCAGAAGAAAAAGAAGAATAACGCCGAGATTACACAGAAGGAGGAAAGCACCTTCGTCGTTAATCAGATTGTTATTGAAATGCTTGCGAGAGGATATAAGTTCCTTCCCGTCGACCTGTATAAGTCCGACTGGCGCTTATACAGAATTGAGGACGGAAAGATAAGACTTCCTTATTCCGCTCTTGACGGAATAGGCGAAACCGCTGCGCTTGCGATATATAAGGCTGTCGAGCGTAACCCCGAGGGCTTCGTCGCTTCCGACGACCTCGCGGCAGAGCCCGGCGTAGGTAAGTCGGTAGTCGATACGCTCAGAGCGGTAGGCGCGCTCGGCGATATGCCCGAATCCAAGCAGATTACATTTTTCTGATACCTCTCCCGATATGAGAGCGGAAGAGCGCTTTCTGTATAATATTTTAAATAGTTGACATATACGCTTTAATGTGGTAGCATATTAGCGCACTAAAGTAAAGGAATGATAACCTATGAAAAGATATTCAAGAATAACGCCCGAGGGCTCGCGCGATTTTCTCTTTGAGGAATGCGACGACAGACGCGCCGTAGAGCACACCCTTTCCGATTTGTTCAAGAACAGCGGTTACCGTAAGGTAATGACTCCCGCTATTGAGTTTTTCGACGTTTTTAAAAGCGACAATACGGGAATTCAGGCGGAGGAGATGTATAAGCTCACCGACTCCGCGGGAAGAACGACCGTGCTTCGTCCCGATAATACTATGCCTATCGCAAGAATGGTCGCGACGAGGCTGAATAACAGCGACTTTCCCGTAAGGCTTTATTATAACCAGAGCGTTTTCGTAAGAAATAAAGCGCTCGCGGGAAGAACCGACGAAATCGCTCAGAGCGGTATAGAGTTTATCGGCGACGGCTCTTTTGAGGCTGATATTGAGGTAATAAAGCTTGCCATTGAAAGCCTTGAAAGCTGTAAGCTTAATTCGTTTAAGCTTGAGCTCGGAAACGCCGCGTTCTTTAACGCCGTACTTTCAAAGCTTGAGCTCGGCGACGACGGCAGAGCAGAAATCTGCGAGCTTATAGAGGGTAAAAACTATGCCACGCTCGGAGATATTCTCGACTCAATCGGCGATACAAGAGAAACGAGGCTTCTTAAAAGGCTTC
Source organism: Eubacterium sp. (assembly GCA_024696725.1). Taxonomy (GTDB): domain Bacteria; phylum Bacillota; class Clostridia; order Oscillospirales; family Acutalibacteraceae; genus Eubacterium_R. The sequence continues at coordinate 10,871 of JAILGO010000040.1, forward strand.
CGCGTCTTTTCGGCGGCGCGGAGGTTATCGAGGAGGCTAAGGCGCTTTACGGCGATAAGGACGCGGTAAGCGCTCTTGAATATCTTAAAAAGGTTTACGACGCGCTTTGCGGCGCGGGCTTTGAGGACAGCGTTATTATCGACCTTGGACTCGTTAACCGCTCGGATTACTATACGGGCGTAATATTCCACGGCTATGCCGAGGGCTCGGGACTTACGATTCTCTCGGGCGGACGCTACGATAATCTGCTCGGCGAGTTCGGTATGAGCGCGCCGGCCATCGGCTTTGCCGTTGAGGTAAGCGCCGTCTGTGAAGCAATGCGCGAAACGATAAATATCGAGCGTCCGTTAAGGATTGCTCTGACGAAGGGCAGACTTGAAAAAAGCAGCATCAAGCTGTTTAAAACGATGGGACTTGATACCTCGGAGCTTGAAAATAAAGGAAGAAGGCTGATTCTCCCCGTCGATAAATATGAGGCGGTGCTGTCGAAAGCGCCCGACGTTATTACCTACGTCGAGCACGGCGTTTGCGATATGGGTATTGTCGGAAAGGATACAATCCTTGAACACGGCTCGTCGTTCTACGAGGTGTGCGACCTCGGTATCGGTAAATGCCGCTTCGCGCTTGCCTGTCCTAAGGGCGCCGATTTCTTCTCGGGCTATAAGAGAAAGGTTGTCGCTTCAAAGTATCCTAAGGTTGCTAAAAGCTTTTTTGAAAGCAAGGGCATGGATGTTGACATAATAAAGATAGAGGGAAGCGTTGAGCTTGCTCCTCTTTTAGGGCTTGCCGACGGTATCGTAGATATCGTTGAAACGGGCTCGACTCTTAAGGAAAACGGTCTCGAGGTTGTTGAAGAGATAGCTCCGATTTCCGCGAGAGTAATAGTTAATATGGCGTCAATGAAGCTCAGAAAAAAAGAGATTGAGGAATTCCTCAGCGATTTGGAGCTCGCCTGTGAAGTATAGAGGTGAATGGAATGAAAATTACAAAGGCTAACGGAAAGGCTGAATACGCGCTTATAGAAAATCTTAAGAAGCGCGCGGGCGAAGCCGATGAAAAAATCGTCGATATCGTAAGAGGCATTATTGCGGGAGTTAAGGAAAACGGCGACGAGGCTGTTCTTGAATATACCGTACGCTTTGACGGCGGACTACCTAAAAAGACCGTCGTTGAAAAGGAGGAACTCGCTCAGTATCTTGAAGAGGTCGACGAGGACTTCAAAACCGCGATAATAAACGCTAAAAATAATATCTACGATTTTCATCAGCGTCAGGCTCAGCAGAGCTGGATGACGACTCAGTCCAACGGAATTATTATGGGCCAGCGCGTCCGCGGACTTAAAAGGGTGGGTATTTACGTTCCCGGCGGTACAGCCGCTTATCCCTCGTCGGTTCTTATGAACGCCGTTCCCGCGAAAATAGCCGGCGTTGAGGAAATAATAATGGTAACGCCTCCCGGTAAAAACGGAAAGCCGAACCCGAATATTATGGCGGCGGCTGCCGTTGCGGGCGTTGATAAGGTGTTTATGGTAGGCGGAGCTCAGGCAATAGCCGCGCTCGCTTACGGTACGGCTATAATTCCGAAAGTTGATAAGATTGTAGGTCCCGGAAATATCTTCGTAGCTACAGCTAAAAGACTTCTTTACGGTATCGTTGATATTGATATGGTCGCAGGTCCGAGCGAAATTCTTATAGTTGCTGATAAGACGGCTGACCCGGCGTTCCTCGCCGCAGACCTTATGAGTCAGGCGGAGCACGACGTTCTCGCCTCAGCAATTCTTCTTACTACCTCGACCGACCTCGCGAGAGCGACTCTTCACGAAATTGACAGACAGGTCAAGCTCCTTGAACGCCAGACGATTATCGAGCAGTCGCTTGAAAACTACGGCGAGATAATCGTTTGCGAAAATCTTGACCAGGCGATTGAGTTCGCTAACGAGCTTGCGCCCGAGCATCTTGAGCTTTGCATAACCGAACCGCTCAAGTATATAGGAAGAGTGGATAACGCGGGCTCTGTATTTCTCGGTAACTGGTCTCCCGAGCCGCTCGGCGACTATTATGCGGGACCGAACCACGTTCTCCCGACCTCGGGTACGGCGAGGTTTTTCTCACCGCTCTCGGTTGACAGCTTTATTAAAAAATCCTCGTTTATTTACTATACAAGCGCAGAGCTAAGAAAGGCGAAGGACGATATAATTACGCTTGCAGAGTCGGAGGGACTGACCGCTCACGCAAATTCAATAAAGAAACGTTTTGAATAGAGGGAGCATTATGAGAACATCTGAAGTTGAAAGAATTACTAAGGAAACGAGTATAAAGGCAGAGCTCAGCCTCGACGGCGGAAGCGTTGAGGTCTCGACGGGCATCGGCTTTTTTGACCACATGCTTATTGCGTTCGCCGTTCACGGCGGCTTCGGTTTGAAGCTCAGCGTAAAGGGAGACCTGGAGGTTGATAACCATCATACCGCCGAGGATACGGGAATAGTTCTCGGAAAGGCGTTTAAGGAAGCGCTCGGCGATATGAGCGGTATCGAGCGCTACGGAAGCTTTATTATACCGATGGACGAAAGCATAGCCCTTGCGGCGCTTGATATTTCCAACCGTCCGTTTCTCGTTTATCACTGTAAGCCCGCTCAGGAAAAGTGCGGCGATTTTGAAACCTGCGTAGCCGAGGAATTTTGGCGCGCCTTCGCTATGAATTCAGGCATTACGCTTCATATCAACGTGCTGTACGGAAATAACGCTCATCATCAGCTTGAAGCATCGTTCAAGGCTGTCGCTCATGCGCTTAAGGCGGCGGTGAAGAAGAATGAAGACGGCTCGCTGCTTTCAACAAAGGGAGTGTTATAATGATTATTTTTCCCGCAATAGATATAATCGAAGGAAAGCCCGTCCGTCTTTTTAAGGGCGATTTCTCAACCGCCGAGCAGGTTGCCGACGACGTGCTTGAAACCGCCGAGGGCTTTGTAAAAGCGGGCGCCGAATGGGTACACATGGTAGACCTCGACGGCTCGCTTAAGAAAAAGCGGGTAAACTCCGCTTCGTTTGTAAGCGTTGCCGAAAATACGCCGCTTAAGGTAGAGGTCGGCGGCGGTATAAGAACGCTCGACGATATCGCCTTTTATGCCGAAAACGGAATAAAGCGCGTAATTCTCGGCTCAGTCGCTCTTAAAAACCCCGGGATTGTTAAGGAGGCTGTAAAGGAATTCGGCTCGCTTATAGCTGTCGGTATTGACGCGAAAAACGGCTTCGCGGCAGCTGAGGGCTGGACGGAAAGCAGCAGCGTTCATTTTATTGAGCTCGCAAGGTATATGGAGTCTATCGGCGTTAAGACGATAATCTATACCGATATTTCTAAGGACGGCACGCTCAGCGGACCTAATCTTGAACAGCTCACGGAGCTTAACGACGCCGTATCGTGCGATATTACCGCCTCGGGCGGCGTAACGGATATTGACGATATTATCGCTCTTCGCGACAGTAATATGTACGGCGCAATCTGCGGTAAGTCAATATATAAAGGAACTCTCAGTCTTGAGGAGGCGGTTTCTGTATGCAGGATTTAGAAAAGTATTTTAAAAAGAGCGAGCTGATTCCCGCGATAATCCAGGAGGAGTCGACGGGAGAGGTTTTAATGCTCGCGTATATGAACAGGGAGTCGATGGAAAAAACTCTCGAAACGGGATATACATGGTTCTGGTCGCGTTCCCGTCAGGAGCTCTGGAATAAGGGCGCTACCTCGGGACATCTTCAGAAGGTGGTTGAAATAAAGGGCGACTGCGACGACGACACCCTGCTTATAAAGGTTATCCAGACGGGAGCCGCATGTCATACGGGAAATCACTCCTGCTTCTTTAACGATATTGAATTCAATAAGGAATAATTGACTATGGATTACATAAGAAACGACTACGAAACGATACTTAAAAGAAGAGCCGCTAAGGAAGAGGGCTCTTATACCTGCTATCTCTTTGAGAAGGGTATTGATAAAATTCTTAAAAAAGTCGGCGAGGAAAGCGCCGAAATGATTATTGCCGCGAAAAACGGCGACAATAAAGAAACGGCGGGCGAAATCTGCGACCTTATCTATCATACTCTTGTAATGATGGTAGAGCAGGGAATAAGCATAGAGGACGTCGAGGCTGTTTTACGCGAAAGAGCGGAAAAATCAGGTAATTTAAAAACAATTCACAAGGTAGATAAAAACTCGTAATGGCGCATAAAAAGTGGGTAGTACGCGACGCAGACAGGGAAAAGGCGTCCGCAATAAGCGAAAAATTTGATATTGACGCGTTTGTCGCTTTTCTTCTTGTCTCAAGAGGAATCGACACCTCGGTAGCCGTGTCCGACTTTCTTTCTCACAGCTTTGAAAGCGTACCCGCTTATAAGTTTGCGGATTTGGAGGAGGCGTCGTTTATTATAGGCGACGCGATAGACAACGGTGAAAGAATCTGTATTTACGGCGACTATGACTGCGACGGAGTAACCTCGACCGCGCTGCTTTACAGCTTCTTTAAACGCGAGGGCGCCGACGTGTTCTACTATATCCCCGACAGAATTGACGAGGGCTACGGTATGAATACCGAAGCGATAGATAAAATTCACGCCGCGGGCGCTCAGCTTATAGTAACCGTGGATAACGGAATAAGCTCAATCGGGGAGTCGGAATATATTTATTCTCTCGGTATGCGCCTCGTTGTTACCGACCACCACCAGATAGGCGATTCGCTCCCTAAGGCTGAGGCGGTTGTAAACCCCTACCGTCCCGAAAACGAGCTCGATTTTTGCGATTACTGCGGAGTCGGCATAGCCTTTAAGCTCGTACAGGCAATGTACGAGGGCGATTTCGGAGACCTCGTTGAGGAGTATATCGACCTTGTGGCTCTCGGTACGCTTGCCGACGTCGTTCCGCTCGTCGGTGAGAACCGCTCCTTTGTAAGAGAGGGACTTAAAAAGATTAATAACAATCCGCGCCCCGCGCTTGAAGCGTTCGTAAGCTCAAACGGCGTAAAGGAGTATTCCGCGGGCGAGATTGTATTTCAGCTGTGTCCGAAAATCAACGCTATGGGAAGAATGGGCGACGCGTCGCGCGCCGTTGAGTTTCTTATAAGCGAGGATAAAAAGGACTGCGAATATAAATATGAACAGTTAAGCCTTGAGAATACTCACCGTCAGGAGACCGAAAGAAAGATTCTTGAGGAGATTGAGAATATAATAAAAAACAATCCCCGTCTTACTTCGGGAAGGGTAATAGTAATCGAAGGCGAGGGCTGGCACCACGGCGTAACGGGAATAGTCGCGAGTCATCTCGCGGAAAAATATTCGAAGCCCGCGCTTGTAATATCAATAAACGGTGATAAAACAGCGAGGGGCTCCGCGAGGTCAATCGAGGGCTTTAACATCTTTGAGGCAATATCGGAGTGTAAGGAAGATTTAATCCGCTTCGGCGGTCATCCTCAGGCGGCGGGAATAACGCTTTATGAGGATAAGATATCCGATTTCAGAAAACATATAAACGAATACGCGCTTAAGAACTACGATATGCTTCCGCCGCAGGAGCTTAATATAGACCTTAAGATTTCACCCGACTATCTTACGCTTGAGCTTGCCGACAGTCTTTCCGTGCTTGAGCCGTACGGCGCGGCTAATCCCCAGGCTGTGTTCGGCGTTTATAAAATGAAGCTTGTAAGCGTAACGCCGCTTAAGGAGGGAAAGCATATCCGCCTTGAGCTTGAAAAGCGCGGAAGAATAATAAGAGCGGTAAAATTTTCGTCTCCCTATGAGGAGTTTCCGTATAAGAAAGGGGATATTCTTAACCTTGCCGTTAAGATTTCAAAAAGCTTTTACCGCGAAAAATACTATCTTTCGATTCAGACGGTTGATATCCGTCTTGCCGAAACTGACGACGAAAAGTATTTTAAAGAAAAAAACGACTATGAGCTTTACCGGCTTATGAAAAAGGCTGTGCCGTCTCTGTATCCCGAAAGAGAGGTCTGTGCACTTATCTATAAATATCTTAAGCTGAACGGCGGTTACGCCTATACGGTCGACGACCTGTATTTCAGGCTTCAGAAGCACCTGACCTATGGTCAGCTTATGCTTGCGCTCGGAGCGTTTTCAGAGGCGGGACTTATAAAAAAAGATAAAAAAATCAGCCTGCTTCCCGTAGAGGGTAAGGTAAGGCTTGAGGATACAAAGGTATTAAAATCAGTTAGGGAGAGATTACAGCTTGGCTGAAGAGATTAACTACGAAGAATATAACGACAGGTTCGACGAATTCTTTGAAGAGGTAAAAAAGAATACAAGCTATAACAGCGACCTGATTTTAAAGGCGTATCAGCTTGCGCGCGATGCCCATAAAGACCAGCGCCGCCGTTCGGGCGAGCCCTATATTATGCACCCCGTTGCCGTAGCGAAAATCCTTTTCGATATGGGAATGGATAACGAGTGTATTATAGCGGCTCTGCTTCACGACGTGGTAGAGGATACTAAATACGACCTTGAATTTATCCGCCGTGAGTTCGGCGACGACGTAACGCTTCTCGTAGACGGCGTTACGAAGCTCGGCCAGATTCCGCTCTCAACCCGCGAGGAGGTTCAGGCTGAAAATATCCGTAAGATGTTTATCGCTATGAATCAGGACGTAAGGGTAATTATTATAAAGCTTGCCGACAGGCTTCACAATATGCGTACCCTTCAGCACATGCCGCCTTATAAGCAGCGTCAGAAATCGCTTGAAACGCTTGAAATATACGCTCCGATTGCGCACCGTCTCGGTATCCGTGCGTTTAAAGAGGAGCTTGAAGATTTGGCTATCAGGTATCTCGACCCCGTAGCCTATAAGGATATTGAAAATTCCCTCGTTCTTAAAAAGGAGGAGGGTAAAAAATTCCTTAAGGAAATTGAGGACGAGCTGACCGAAAAGCTTAAACCCCATATTAAAAACTGTATTATCACCTCAAGGGTAAAATCCGTTCACGGTATATTCCGAAAAATATATATTAAGGGTAAAAACTTAGAGGAAATCTACGATATCTATGCCGTAAGAATTATAGTCGATACTATGATAGACTGCTATAACGCGCTCGGTATCGTTCACGATATTTTCACTCCGCTTCCCGGAAGATTCAAGGATTATATCTCGACGCCGAAGCCCAATATGTATCAGTCGCTTCATACTACGGTATTAAGCCGTGACGGTATTCCGTTTGAAATACAGATCAGAACGCGCGATATGCACCGTACCGCAGAGTTCGGTATCGCGGCGCACTGGAAATATAAGCTCGGTAAAAGCGGAACCGACGGGCTCGATAAATCGCTTCAGTGGATTAATCAGATGCTTGAAAACGAAAACGCCGACGACGCTTCCGAGTTCATAGCTAATATCAAGGGCGATTTATCCACCGACGAAATCTATGTTTTTACTCCTAAGGGAGAGGTAAAATCGCTTCCCCGCGGTTCAACCGTTATCGACTTTGCCTATGCAATTCACTCCGCGGTAGGTAACCGTATGGTCGGCGCGAAGGTCGACGGACGTCTCGTACCGCTCGATACCGCCGTAAGAACCGGTCAGATTGTCGAGATTATTACCTCCAATCAGCCCGGTAAGGGTCCGTCGCGCGACTGGCTTAATATAGTTAAAACGAGCGAGGCGCGCTCGAAAATCCGCTCATGGTTTAAAAAGGAACGCCGCGACGAGAATATTTCCGAGGGCAAGGCAGAGCTTGAAAAGGAGCTCAAGCGTAACTTTATCCGCTTCGATAACCTTGAAAAGCTTGAGGCGTTTCTCTCTAAGATTGCAGAGCGCCACCGCTTTGCTTCCGTTGACGATTTCTATGCCGCTATCGGCTACGGCGGACTTAAGATTTCGCGTATTATGCCGGGCATAAAGGACGAATATAACCGTAACTGGCGCGAGGTTAAAGAGGAGCCTGCGGGCGTTTCGCCGGAGAATTCCGACGAAGGCGCGAATATCGAAAGTAAGAAGTCCTCGGGAGGCGTAATCGTCGAGGGAATAGATAACTGTCTTATCAATATGGGACGCTGTTGTAATCCGCTTCCCGGCGAGGAAATAATCGGCTTTATTACAAGGGGACACGGCGTAACGATTCACCGCCGCGACTGTAAGAACGTTCCGACGGATTTGATTAATACGCCCGAGCCCGAGCGCTGGATTAACGCAAGATGGAATTCAAATATTAAAATTGAGGCACGCTCAACGCTCAATATTTACGTTATTAACCGCGACGGTATCGTTATTGATATCTCGAGCGCGTTAATTAACGCACATATTAAAACTCACGCTATTAACGCAAGAATTATTAACGACGGTAACTGCCTTGTCACTATATCAATCGTCGTTAACGGTAAGGAGCATCTTGAGAGTATAATTAAGATGCTCGGAAAAATCGACGGCGTATATCTTATTGAAAGGTTAGATTCTTAATGAAAGCAGTAGTTCAGCGCGTAACCTACGCAAAATGTATAATCGACGGTACGCTTAAGGGCGAGTGTAAAAACGGCTTTATGGTTCTTCTCGGAGTCGTTGAAGGTGATACGAAAGCCGACGCCGAAAAGCTTGCTAATAAGCTTCCCGTACTTAGAGTATTTGAGGACGAAAACGGAAAAATGAACCGTTCCTGCCTCGATATTGACGGCGAAATGCTCGTTATCTCCCAGTTTACTCTTGCCGCGGACTGTAAGCACGGACGCCGTCCGTCGTTTACCGACGCCGCGCCGCCGTCGGAAGCGGTTCCGCTCTATGAGTATTTCACGGAGCTTCTTAAGGAAGCGGGCGTAAAGAGCGTTGAAACGGGAGAGTTCGGCGCCGATATGCAGATTGAGCTTGTAAACGACGGACCCGTAACGATAATTCTCGACAGCAGGGAGCTTTGATATGAAGATAAAACGCGGCGTGTTTCCGCCGATTGCGAATAACTGTTATCTTATCGTTGACACGAATACTAACGAATCGGCGCTTGTCGACTGCTCGGTATGGAACGCTAAAACGGAAGCGCTTATCGGCGACACGGATTTGAAATATATTCTCCTGACTCACGGTCACCACGACCATATCGGCGGAGTAAAAGAGGTTCAGAAGAAGTACGGCGCAAAGGTAGTTATTACCGAAGAGGACGCACCGATGCTTTCAGACCCGGTGTTGTCGCTTGCCGCCTTTTCGGGTGGTTCACAGTCGCCCGTAACTCCCGATATGCTTATTAAGGACGGCGATGTAATAACTCTCGGAGAGCTGAAAATCCGCGTAATGTCAACCCCCGGTCATACAAAGGGGAGCGTCTGCTACCTCGTAGAAAACTCGCTTTTTACCGGTGATACGCTTTTCTGCGGCTCGTGCGGAAGAACGGATTTTCCGGGCGGCTCAGGTCGGGAAATGGCAGAATCCTTAAACATGCTTCGTCTCCTTGAGGGCGATTTCGACGTTTACCCGGGACACGAGGACGTTACCACGCTCGATTTTGAGCGAAAAAACAATCATTATATGAATATGTCGTTATGGTCTTAAAAAATATAAATCACTCCCTCGGTTATCATACTCAGAAAATCGTCACGATGTTTTTCCCCTATGAAAAAATAAAAAGCGACGGAGAGGATAATAACGAGGTAGTTACGAAAATTGAAAATAATACGCTCACGGTTGAGGTTAAGCTCGGCGAAGCCGAAAGAGCCTCCTCGTGTGAGCTTAAGCAGGGCGGGGATGTGGCTATGGCTATGTCCGTTTTGCTTTTTCGGCTTCTGTCTGAAATGACGGGCTTCCGTCCTCCGTGGGGAATTCTCTACGGCGTCCGTCCCGCAAGGCTTATGCACGCTAAGACCGAGGAACTCGGGCGCGAAGGCGCGATACGGTATTTCGGCGACAGTCTCGTTCTTCCCGAAAAAACGGAGCTTGCGCTCGAGGTAACCGAAAACGAAAACAGAATTATCTCGCTTTCCGAAAAGAATTCCTGCTCGCTCTATATTTCGATTCCGTTTTGTCCCTCTCGGTGCGCCTATTGCTCGTTCGTGTCTCACAGTATAGAAAATGCTGCGGGACTGATTGACGGCTATGTGGATTTGCTTGTAAGGGAGCTTGAGGCGACCGCAGAGGTAATAAAAAACCTCTCGCTTAAGCTTGAAACCGTATATTTCGGAGGAGGTACTCCTACCGTGCTTTCTCCCGCTCAGCTTGAAAAGCTTCTGCGTACGGTGGAAAAAAGCTTTGATATTTCATGTCTTCGCGAGCTCACGGTTGAAGCGGGACGTCCCGATACGGTTACCGTGGAGAAGCTCCGTACGCTGAAGGCGTTTGATGTGTCGAGAATAAGCATTAACCCTCAGACCTTTAACGATAAGGTGCTTGAAAATATCGGACGGCGCCATACCTCAGCCGATACGCTTTCCGCCTTCGAGCTTGCGAGAAAACTCGGCTTTGATAATATCAATATGGATTTTATCGCAGGACTAAGCGGCGATACCCTTGCATCGTTTAAAAACAGCGTGGATACCGCCTGCCGTCTCGGCACTGAATCGGTTACGCTCCATAACCTTGCGCTTAAAAGCGCCGCCTATCTCGTTACCGAAAATGAAACGGCTTCTCTGTCGGATAAAGCCCTGCCGTTTGAAATGCTCTCCTACGCTTACGGAAAGCTTAAGGAAAACGGCTATATCCCTTATTATATGTACCGTCAGAGCAAGTCTCTCGGAAACCTTGAGAACACGGGTTGGTGTAAGCCGAATCACGAGGGACTGTATAACGTCTTTATGATGGACGAAACCCATACCGTCCTCGCGGCGGGCGCGGGAGCCGTAACTAAGCTGAAGG
>JAILGO010000080.1 GCA_024696725.1 Eubacterium sp.
ACTTCGCTACTCTACCCGACGAGGAATTCGACTCTCCTCTCGGCGACGACACCGGCGCTGCGGTTATCTTCGGCGCAACGGGCGGCGTTATGGAGGCTGCGGTTCGTACTGCTAACGCATGGCTCAACGGCGCAAGCGACGCTATCGAGGTTAAGGATTTAAGAGGCACTCAGGCTATCAAGGAAACCACGGTTAACCTTGCAGGCACGGAGCTTAAGCTCTGCGTTGCTTCGGGCGCCGCTGCGGCTAAGGTCGTTATGGACAAGCTTGCTGACGGCAATCCCGAGGGATGGGGCTTCATTGAGATTATGGGATGTCCCGGCGGCTGCGTAAACGGCGGCGGACAGCCGATTCAGCCTCAGTACATCCGCGACACGGTTGACCTTAAGGCGCTCAGAGCTAAGGCTCTTTACGACCAGGATAAGAAAATGCCGCTCAGAATGAGCCATCTCTCACCCGCAATCGAAAAGATTTATAAAGAGTGGTACACCGACGGCTTCGGCGGTAAGAAGGCTCACCACGCTCTTCATACAACCTACGTTGCAAGAAAGAAATACAGATAATCTTTAAGAAAAGGGTTTGACTATGAGGTTTCCGAGCTTACTGAAGAGACCCGGCGTATCGGTTATTATACCCGTATACAATGTTGAAAAATACTTAAAGCAATGTCTTGACAGTATTGCCGCGCAGACCTTTAAGGATTATGAGCTTATTTGCGTTGACGACGGCTCAACCGACAGCTCGCCCGAAATCCTTAAAGGCTATGCGGCGCGAGACAGCCGTATTAAAGTAATCCTTCAGGATAATCAATCATGCGGCACGGCGCGCAACAACGGTCTGAAAGTCGCAAAGGGTAAATACGTTATATGGCTCGATTCGGACGATTTCTTCGAGCCGACGATGCTTGAGGAAACTTATAACAGGGCTGTTGAAACCGACGCCGATATAGTTCTTTTCGCTTTCAGAAACTTTGATAACGTAAGCGGAAGCTATTACAATAAAAGAGGTCTTTTCAAAGAAGCTTTCGGTGACCTTACAGTATTTTCGATGAAGGAAATTCCCGACACGATTTTACAGGTAACGCTTCCGAACGTCTGGACTAAGTTGTATAAACGGAAGTTCATACTTAAAAACGGTCTCAGGTATCAAACGCTTCCGAACTGCGAGGACGTATATTTTACTTTTCTTGCGCTTTGCTGTGCCGGGAGAATAAGTTATGTTGACAAAGCGCTTTTAAGCTACAGAATAAACCGTCAGGATAATAATGAATCTAAGAAGTTTATGTATCCGCTCTGCTGTATTGAGGCGGACACGGAATTATTCGATGAGCTCAACAGACGCGGCTTCTATTCTTCGGTTAAAACCAGCTACGCTAATCATATTTTAGAGCACTATAACTACGTTTTCTGGCGCTTCAGAAACGATAATGACGCTCTCGAGGCTGTTAAAAAGGAATTAAAGGAAAGCTTTTTACCTTATACCCGTGTGCTCGAGGAGGCGGACGAGGTGTACTATGATATGAATATTCTTAAAAGATTAAGAGAACTATAATACTAAAGGGAAGGGCCTGGCTCTTCCCTGTTTTGGAGGAAGTATGGATATTTTTGAAGCAATTAAAGAAAGACATTCGGTAAGACAGTATCTCGACAAGCCGATTGAAGAGGAAACAAAGGCTAAGCTTGAAGATATTATCGCTCAGTGCAATAAGGACGGAAAGCTTAATATTCAGCTTGTTACCGACGAGCACGAGGCTTTCACCTCTAAGCTTGCGAGCTACGGTCACTTTGAAAACGTAAGTAATTATATCGTTCTTGCGGGTAACAAGGGGAAGAGCCTCGACGAGCGTTGCGGTTACTACGGCGAAAAAATCGTTCTTGAAGCACAGATGCTCGGTCTTAACACCTGTTGGGTAAAAATGAGCTATAAGAAAGTTCCCGGCGCTTTCGATATTGCTAAGGGCGAAAAGCTTGTTTGCGTTATAGCTATCGGCTACGGCGCTAATCAGGGTAAAGAGAGAAAGAGCAGAACCGGCGAGCAGATTTGCGACGATTATATCTCAATGCCGAAATGGTTCAGAGACGGCGTAGACGCGGCGCTTCTTGCTCCGACAGCGAGAAATCAGCAGAAGTTCAAATTCTGGATGGTCGGTAAGCAGGTTATGGCTAAGGCTGTTGCCGCTCCGTGCAGCAATATCGACCTCGGTATTGCTAAATATCACTTTGAAATAGGCGCCGGAACGAATAATTTCGTCTGGGCAAGAAAAGACCCGAACGCAGTTATCATTACCGACTAAATAACTATTGATATTTATTTTATAATATGTTATAATACAGCCGTTCTGACGGAAAGAGATATCTGACCGAAAGCACGACTGATTACTGAAATTGACTGTGCCTCAGAGCTCAGTCTTTTTTTATGAAAGGAAAGCGTTATGGAAACAAGAGTAGCGGTTATAGGAATTATTGTAGAAAACAAGGAGAGCGTAGACAGCCTCAACGCGCTTTTAAGCGAATACGGCGAGTGCATTATCGGCAGGATGGGAATCCCCTACGCTAAAAAGGGCGTTAACTGTATTACCGTCGTAATTGACGCAAAACAGGATACAATCAACACCCTCTGCGGTAAAATCGGAAAGCTCGACGGCGTATCCTCAAAAGCCGCTTATTCAAATGTATAAGGAGCTTATAGACAGGCTTGAAAGAGAGAATATTCTGACTCGCGACGAGTACCTTACTCTTATTAAAAACCGTAGTAAAATTACGGAATACGCGGCAAAAAGAGCGTTAGAAACAAGGCGTAAATACTACGGGAACAAGGTATATATAAGAGGTCTGATAGAGATTTCAAGCTACTGTAGGAACAACTGCTATTACTGCGGTATAAGAGCAGATAATAAAAACGCCGAGCGTTACAGACTCAGCGCCGTCGATATACTTGACTGCGCCGCGGAAGGCTACAGACTCGGATTTCGCACCATCGTACTTCAGGGCGGCGAGGACGGCTTTTACGACTCAGCTTTTATATCGGCGATAATCAAGCTCTTAAAACACAGATACCCAGATATCGCGATTACGCTCTCTCTCGGCGAAATGAGCTTTAATGACTATAAGCGTATGAAAAAAGCAGGCGCCGACAGATATCTTTTAAGGCATGAAACCTGCGACAGAGCGCATTACGGGAAGCTTCACCCGGCTGAAATGAGCTTTGATAACAGACAGCGCTGTATAGCAGATTTAAAGGCGCTCGGATATCAGACGGGAGTTGGCTTTATGGTCGGCTCGCCCTTTCAGACGGAGGAAAACTTAGCCGACGAGCTAATCTACCTTAAGGAGCTTCAGCCTGAAATGGTAGGCATAGGTCCGTTTATCAGCCATAGGGACACGCCTTTCTCAAAATACGAAAGCGGCTCAGCTGAGCTAACGGTATTTATGCTTTCACTTATCAGGCTAACGCTTCCGAGAGTTCTTCTTCCCGCGACGACAGCTCTCGCGACGGTTGACCCCTTTGGGAGAGAAAAGGGACTGAAGGCAGGCGCTAACGTTGTTATGCCGAACCTTTCGCCTGTTGATGTCAGGGAAAAATATATGCTTTACGATAATAAAGCCTGCACCGGTGAGGAGGCGGCGCAATGTCTTAACTGCCTTAAGCAAAGAGTTAAAAACGCAGGCTTTGAAATAACTACAGACAGAGGAGATTATAATAATGAAATATGACGTTAAATCAATGAAGGCTGAGGAGTTTATCAGCGACGAGGAAATCCGCGAAACCGTAAAATATGCCGAAGAGCATAAAAACGACGTTGAGCTGATTGATAAAATTCTTAAAAAGGCTGAGGAGAGAAAGGGACTCACTCACCGCGAAGCGAGCGTTCTTTTAGCCTGCGAAAACGAGGACAAGGTTAAGGAAATCTATGACCTCGCGGAGCAGATTAAAAAGGACTTTTACGGTAACAGAATCGTTCTTTTTGCGCCTCTATACCTCAGTAACTACTGCGTTAACGGCTGTCTTTACTGTCCGTACCATCTTAAGAACAAGCATATTCCCCGTAAAAAGCTCACTCAGGAGGAGGTCGAAAAAGAGGTTATCGCGCTTCAGGATATGGGACATAAGCGCCTTGCTATCGAAGCGGGAGAGGACCCCGTAAACAACCCGATTGAATATATCCTCGACTGTATCAAGACTATTTATTCCGTTAAGCACAAAAATGGTGCAATCCGCAGGGTTAACGTAAATATCGCGGCGACCACCGTTGAAAATTACAGGAAGCTCAAGGACGCGGGAATAGGAACTTATATTCTCTTTCAGGAGACCTACAATAAGAAGAATTACGAAATACTTCACCCGACGGGACCGAAGCACAATTACGACTACCACACCGAAGCTATGGACAGAGCTATGGAGGGCGGTATCGACGACGTGGGTATCGGCGTACTCTTCGGGCTTGACAACTATCAGTACGAATTCGCGGGACTTCTTATGCACGCCGAACACCTTGAGGCTGTTCACGGAGTCGGACCTCACACTATAAGCGTACCGAGAGTAAAACCTGCCGACGATATCGACCCGAACGAATTCGACAATTCGCTCTCCGACGATATGTTCTGTAAAATCGCGGCTTGTATAAGAATAGCGGTTCCCTATACGGGAATGATTATCTCGACGAGAGAGACTCCCGAGGTAAGAGCTAAGATTATACGCCTCGGCGTAAGTCAGATAAGCGGAGGCTCGAGAACGTCGGTAGGCGGTTACGCAGAAAAGGAAAGACCGCACGACACGGAGCAGTTCGACGTTTCTGATAACAGAACGCTCGACGAGGTTGTTAACTGGCTTATGAGAGAGGATTATATTCCTTCCTTCTGTACCGCGTGCTACCGCGAAGGCAGAACGGGCGACCGCTTTATGAGCCTTTGTAAGTCGGGACAGATTCAGAACTGCTGTCATCCTAACGCGCTTATGACGCTTAAGGAATTCCTTATCGACTACGCGAGCGACGACACGAAGCGTATCGGCGAGGCTATGATTGAAAAGGAAATAGACACCATACCGAAGGAAAAGGTAAGAGAAATCGTCCGTGAAAGACTCGTTAAAATCGAGAACGGCGACAGAGATTTCAGATTTTAGGAGACATTATGAGTTTAAATTCGACTCCCTCTGCGGAGAGAATACACATAGGCTTTTTCGGCGTAAGAAACGCCGGTAAGAGCAGCCTTGTAAACAGAATAACGAATCAGAATATGTCGCTCGTAAGCGAGGTTAAGGGAACGACAACCGACGCCGTTAAAAAGTCGATGGAGCTTCTCCCCATCGGTCCCGTCGTTATTATCGACACGGCTGGTACAGACGACGAGGGAGCGCTCGGCGAAATGAGGGTTGAAGCAACAAAAAGAATCCTCAAGACCTGCCACATAGCCGTTCTTGTAACCGAAAACGACAAGCTGAATCCTGACGAAATTGCGCTTTTAAAGGCTGTCAAGGAGCGCGATATTCCCTATCTTATCGTACACAGCAAATGCGATATCACGGGTAAAACTGAGAGTAAGCTCTGCGTAAGCGCCGTTACCGGCGAAGGAATCGAGGAGCTTAAGGCTGAAATAGCGAAGGCTGTCGGCGCAGAAAATAAAAAGGCGCGCCTCGTTGGTGATTTCATTAACGAGGGCGACACCGTTATTCTCGTTACACCGATAGACGCGTCCGCTCCCAAAGGCAGAATGATTCTTCCTCAGCAGCAGGCAATCAGAGATATTCTCGATAAAAACGCCGTGTGCGTTGTTACACAGGTTGAGCAGCTTACGGCGACGATAAACAATTTAAAGGACTCCCCAACTCTCGTCGTTACGGACTCACAGGCGTTCAGCGAGGTTATGAAGCTCGTTCCGGAGGAAATACCGCTTACCTCTTTTTCTATCCTTATGGCGCGTTACAAAGGCTTTTTAAGCGAAGCCGTAAAGGGCGCCGTGGTTATTAACGAACTTAAGGACGGCGACAGGGTTCTTATCTGCGAAGGCTGTACCCATCACAGACAGTGCGAGGACATCGGCACGGTCAAGCTTCCGCGTCTTTTAAAGGCTGTCAAGGAGCGCGATATTCCCTATCTTATCGTACACAGCAAATGCGATA
>JAILGO010000093.1 GCA_024696725.1 Eubacterium sp.
AATGATATAGCTGCTTATGCTTTGCTTCTTAATTGACTCGCGGTATCAAAAACACTTTGATTTTCTACCGTTGGTTCACTCGGTTTTCAACGCAAGCCTAAAAACGGCTATATAAAGCCGTTTTTCAGGCATTTTATGCAATAAAAAATGACGATTTCAAAGAATCGTCAATGAATTTAACCCTATTCAATAAATAATCTCAAGCGCATATGGTCAGAGTCCGGAGTGTTACCGTTACACTATACCTCTGTATCTGTTTTGCAAGAGATACTATACCACATCCGGAATCAATTATCAAGTAAAATTTTATATTTTATTGAATTTTTTTAATTACATAACGCAGATTTCGCATTTTACGTTTCGTTATCCCCCTTTTATTTTATATCCTCTGTAACGCTGAGTATATATTCCGCAATTTTAGTGCTTTTCATAATATAGCTTGTATGGGAGGCGCCGTCGAAGATTTTCAGGCGCGCGTTCGGAATCGTTTCGGCAATATGCACCGTATGGTCGGACTTAATTACGTCGCGCGAGCCGGCGGTTACAAAAACGGGAACGGTAACAGCCTTAAGGATTTCGTCGGTAATATCGGGCTCGCGCATCATAATCTGCATTTTATCGCTTCTGTCGACGTGGCTCCAGAGTTTAAAGAACGCCATCGGCAGAGGCTTTGTACTGTCGGGATTAAGGCTCGCGCCGCTGATAATCATTTTAGAGAGCAGGTCGGGATGAGAGGAAGCGAGCAGCAGCCCGATAATTCCCCCGTCGCTGAAGCCGTAAAAAAGAGGTTTTTCAAGACCGAGCTTCGTAATGAACTGATACACGTCCTCAGCCATATCCTCATAGTGAAGCGTTTTAACCTTACTGCTTTTTCCGTGGTCGCGGGAATCGAGACAATAAACCGTAAATCGCTCTCTCAGGAGCTTAACGGCGCTTGAAAAAATCTTATGGTCCATACTGTTACAGTGAACCATTACGAGCGGAGCTCCGCTTCCCTCCTTCGTATAAAAAAGACGTACGTTATTAACATCAATAAACATACCGACACCTCTCTGTAATATATACCTGTATTTTATCACAGCGGTGTCGGTAAATCAAACAAAATATTAAATTCGTAAAAACTAATCAATGAATTCCTCAGGCGCGATTTCGCTTTTAAGCTCGATGCGGATTTCATCTATTTTTTTAATTACGTCCTCGAGCATTTTCTTTTTATAAAAATCGCCGTTCTTAAGCTGGCTGTAATAGTAAAGCTCTGAGCGCTGATAGAAGAACAGCGCAGCTTCCACGTCTCTTTCACAGCCCGTTCCGTAATAGAAGCAGTTACCCATTCTAAGACAGATATCGCCGACAACGTCGCAGAACTCGTCAATTCCCTGATACGCCTTTTCATAGAGTGAAAACGCAAAGTTTTCGTCCTTTTCAACGTACAGTCCTTTAGCGTACATATCGCCGATTTTATAAAGCGATTCAAGCCTGCCCGAAAGCGCGGGCTTAATAAAGTAATGGTAAGCCGTTTTATAATCTATCTCTACGTCTCTTCCGTAATAATAACAGTAGCCGAGATTTTCTGACGCAATCATATTTCCGTATTCAACAGCCATCTTATAATACTTTACGGCTTCGGCATAGCTCTGCTCACCTATTCTTCCGGTATAGAAAAGCGAGCCGAGATTAAGCATCGCGTCGGGATTTTCATTACTGATTTCGTCGAGAAAAGCAAGCGTTACAAGCTCTCTCGCGATTTCCGGAATATCTTCGGCGGGATTGCAAAACGCAACGTCAGACGCGATAGCGAAAACATCGTCGGGATTTAGCTCTCCTCGCTCGTCGGCATAACGCGCGATTGCGTTTTTATAGCAGTCTGCCAAGTCGCTTTCCATAATTTTATTCAGAATCTCAAGCGCCTTTTCGTCGTCTAAAAGCTTTTTTCCCTGAACAGTCATTTTTATTTCTCCTTAAAAATAATTTCTGACAGGGGAACATAAGAAAGAAAGGAAGGTAAGAACAAAATGAACACTACAAAACAAATGGAGTTGTTCCCCTGTCAATAATAACATATCACAAAAGAGAGGAAAAGTAAACGGTCTTAGTCGATATAGTCCCATTATGCGGACCGTAAAACAAATCGGAGGCGACTGCGCCGCCTCCGAAAGTCTTATTTATTGCGTTCACCGTTACTGAAGAAGGAAGGAATAAACCGTTTCGCCGTAGGCTTCGGGAGCGTATAGGTAATTGCCTATATAAGTACAGCGCCTTATGTAGTCGCCCGTCTTATAGTTCTTAACCTTTATTTCCCCGTCCTCAATTCTGATAACAAGCGCTCCTTCGCCGAATTTTCCGTCGCCGTCATTGTAGAGTTCAAGCGGGATTGCCCAGTAACCCTGCTCTTTATTGATTGTAAGCGCCTTGTGGTCATACTGCGCCTCGCTGCCCGAATCCTTGATTTCATATTCGTCAAGGACCTTCGGATTGCTCTTATCGCTTATATCAAAGAGCGCAAGCTTCAGCCCGTCGCGGACTATACCGAACTCCTCCTCGCTAGTACAGAAGCCTATACCGAGCATAGTGTTTTCGTCAACGGGAGTCAGGAACGACGAGAAACCGTCGATTTTAACCTCGCCGAGAATAGTCGGCTCGGTCGGCTTGCTTAAATCAATTATGAAGAGCGGGTCGGTCGTTTCGTAGGTTATTACGTACGCCGCGTCGCCGATAAAGCGTACAGCCTCAATATGCTCGTTCTTTGCAAAGCCCTCGGTCTTTCCGATTATGTCGAGGTTTTTATCAAGAACGTAGAGATAGTTTCTGTCCTTTTTAACGTCGCCCCAGCGATAGTCGGTTAAAGCTATACGAAGATTTCCGTCCTTTTCGTCCATGGAAAACTGGTCGTTCACGCTGCCCTTCGCTCTGCCCGTTGCCTCAAGCTTAATCTTCGTTTTATTGAGTGAGTATTTTACTATACGCGTGTATTCCGTATCGTCGCTGTAATTAGTACCCGTAAGATAGAGATTCTTTTCGTTACAGTAAACCTCGTTATTAACGCCGAGCACCGCTTTCGTTTCCTTTGCGTTTTTCTTTTCATCAAGGTCGACGGCACCGATTAAGGTATAGTAATCGCTCTTAGCGCCCTCAATACCGCAGATATCGTTAATGGGGAGCTTATCGGTTTTTCCGTCCTCACCCGTTGCGCAGGGAATATAGCTTTCCTTAACGCCGTAATAATAGTACCTGCCGTAGCCCGAGATAAGATAAACGCAGGAATCTATCATTCTTGAGGAAACATAGTTTCCGCTCTGCTCGTATTTATCAACAAGCTTCGGATTATTAATATCGCTTAAATCGTAGGTATAAATAAAGGTATAGGTCGCGCCCTCGTAGTAATTATAGTAAACACCGTCGTCGAGAACCTCTGAACCGTCGGCGGTTTCGTCCTCGGTTTCGCTTTCCTCTTGCCTGTACTCGGTACGCGTTCCTACGGCTATGAGCTTATCGCCGTAAATATACATTTCGTTAAACTGAAAGATTTTTTCAGCCTCTTCGGGCTCAATTTCGGCAACGCGCTCTGTGTCGCCGTCCTCTGCGGAATAAATCGAGATAACGCTTCTTCCGTCGTCGCCGATATAGTAGATATACTTTCCGTCGGTCTTGATAATATCCGCCTCGTCAACGGCGTCAACCTGCTTGTTCGTCGTCGCAAAAGAGGAGCTTTTATCCGAATTAAAGCTTTTAGACGCTCCGTCGGCTGCGCTTTCCGCGCTCAAAGCTGCGTCGCTGTCCATTGACTTTTTGATTCCGCCGAAGTTTTTAAAGAAGTAGGAATACGAGGTTTCGTTTTCCTTTTGCGCCTCTTTAATCGCCTTCTCAAGCTCGTCGTAGCTCTTATATTCAACTATTCCCCCGATATTTGCCTCCGGCGTAACGGGCGCAGACTTTTTGCTGTAGTTAATAACATTTACGGAAACCGCAACAACCGCAAAGCACGCGGCTATCGCAACGGCTGTCTTATACCACGGAGTTTTTGTTTTTACCTTAATTATATTTCCGCTTTCCGTGTTGAGCTTTTCCTTAACTGCGTCCTCGCTCAGCGAATCGGGAGCCGTTATATTTTCATTATCAAATTTCTGTGAAATGAATTCAAAATCGTCGTTCTTTTTCATATCAATCACCTAAAAACTCTCTCATTTTCTTTAGACTGCGCGACAGCTTTGAGCGTACCGCTCCCGAGGTCATATCAACAGCCTTTGCGATTTCCTTACTGTTTAAGCCGAGCACAACCGACATCAGAACAATTTCTCTTTCGTCATCCCTGAGGATATCAAGCGCCTGCTGAAGCTCCGTTTTGCGTATTGTGCTTTCCATATCCGAGCCCGCCGCGTCCTTCATACCGTCAATGTCTTCCGTTTTGTTTTGAAGCGACTGACGGACAATATATGTAACGCAGGAGGCGCGCAGTATGGTAAACAGCCATGAGGAAAATGCCTCGGGCTTTTTAAGGTTGCCTATCTGTTTAAATGCGGACAAAACGCAATCCGATACGGCGTCCTCCGCGTCCTCGGGATTTCCGAGGCGGTAAAGCGCGTAGCGATAGAGTCTGTCCTTATAGATTGAATAGAGCTCACAGAACGAGTCTTTATCGCCCTGCTTCGCCGAAATAATAAGCTGTCTTTCGTCCATAATTTCACCACCGTTTTGAAAGCTTTCATTTGTTAAGTATGAAAAATCGCTTAAAGTGTTGCAAAAAAATTCGGGCAGCTTAAAACTGCCCGAAAAAGCTTTTAGTCCTGAGCTTCGGTTGCAGGCGCGGTAGTAGTCTGAACCTCGCCGTAAACCTGAAGAATTATTTCCTCGCCTATCGCTACGGTTTCACCTACTGCGGGCGCTGAGCCGTTAAGCGCTTTAACCGTGTCAGGCGTATGCGAGCCGTCGTTATATACTTCTACGGTTGAAACCTTAAGTCCGAAGCTCTCAAGCTGCGCCGTCGCTTCCGTTATAGTAAGATTGCCGACGTCGGGAACCTGTACGGTCTGAATACCCTTGCTGACGGTTAATACGATTTCCGTTCCTGCCGCTACGGTTTCGCCGGGCTGAATATTCTGTCTGAATATTATACCCTCCTCCGCGTCGGTTGAATAATCCGCGTTGAAGGTAAATTTGAACTGCTGATTCCAGGCGCCGTTATTTTCGATATCGCTCTGAGTATATCCGTTATTCGCAAGCTTCGGCACCTCGTAGGTCGTAAGCTGTTCGGTTGCGGTGGGCTCGGTTGTCGCGGGGTTAACGAGGTCGGTGAACTTAACTACGTATATTCCCGCCGCGATAGCGAGAATAATGAGAATCGAAAACACCGCGATTGCGACCCTTGAGCCTTTGTTCTTCTCGGGCTCCGCAAGCTTAGCGTAGTCGTATTTAGGCGTGTCGTCGCTGTTCGGATGTACCGCAGCCTGCGCCTTGACTGACGGCGCCGCGTCGAGGAGCTCTCTGAAATCCGAAATATTCTTAATTCTTTTTTCGGGATATATCTGAAGTCCGTTGCCTATAGCCTTGATAACGTGAACCGGGATTGTCTCCGCGATTGAATTAGGTATCATAAGCTTGTCGTTAGCTTCGCGCGATGTAGCCGACGGCGGATTAGTACCTACGAGAGCTCTGTATATACAGGCTGAAAACGCATAGATATCCGTACCGGGACACATCCTGTGATTATTGTCATACTGTTCAAGCGCGGTATAGCCCTCGCTTGAAACGAACTCAAAATCGCTTGACGAATCGGCGCACGACTGGATGCAGAACGGCGCAAGCCTTACCTTACCGTCGCGGCAGAGAACAAGACTGTCGGGGGTAATCGAGCCGTGGATAATGCCGTTATTGTGGAGCGCTTCTATCGTAGTAAGAACGGGCATAAACATAAGCCTTGCCGTATCCCAGGTAATGAAGCCCTCCTCGTTTCTTAAAAGATATTCGCGAAGCGGAATGCTCTCCGTATACTCAATAATTGCGTAAACCGTATCGTTCGCCTCAAAAACGTCGTAAACAGGGGTTACCGCGGAAAGCGAGTGCATTTTCTGAAGCGCCGTCCAAAGATTCTGAAACTCCTTTTTATAACGCTCTATGGAGCCGACGTATTTCTGGCGCACGTGAAGAAGGTCGCTTTCTTCAAGACGGCTGACCATGCCCTTAGGGAAAAATTCTCTGATAATTATTCTCTTTCCGAGCTGTCTGTCATATCCCGAATAGCTGACGCTGTCGCTTTCAAGCTTCTGAATAGCGCCGACAACGTACTTATCCTGTAAAACGGTTTTAGGGGAAAGATATATAAAATCAACCGACGTGTCGTTATCGTAACCGCAGTTAGCGCATACGGCGCCCTCGGTCAGCTCTTCAAAGCAGTTGACGCAGAGATTATCTATATCCTTCATTAATCATCACTCCGAATAAAAATTTTAACCTAATTAATAATATCAGCAAGTTATTTCAATGTCAAGAAATTATCTGTTAACTTTAATATTATTTATTGATTATAAAACAATATAAATTTACTATTGAAAGTTAGGCACGAATTGTTTATAATATATGCGGTATAAATCACAGTATATCAAACTACTTGGAAGGAGTTTAAAAAATGGTTTATTCACACGAAG
The DNA here is from genome assembly GCA_024696725.1 of Eubacterium sp. Lineage (GTDB taxonomy): Bacteria > Bacillota > Clostridia > Oscillospirales > Acutalibacteraceae > Eubacterium_R. Next base: position 6,639 of record JAILGO010000093.1, read on the forward strand.
TTGAAATGATGTGCCCGGTTAAACAGGGCGTAGCTCACGGTGCTGCTCCGATTCCCGAGGAGGCTAAATGGGTTAAGGCTAAGGAAATCAAGGATATTTCCGGCTTCACTCACGGTATCGGCTGGTGCGCTCCGCAACAGGGTACCTGTAAGCTTACGCTTAACGTTAAAGAGGGCGTTATTCAGGAAGCGCTCGTTGAAACTATCGGCTGCTCGGGTATGACGCATTCCGCAGCTATGGCTTCCGAAATTCTTCCCGGAAGAACAATTCTTGAAGCGCTTAATACAGACCTTGTATGCGACGCTATCAACACAGCTATGAGAGAGCTTTTCCTTCAGATTGTTTACGGCCGTTCACAGTCCGCGTTCTCAGAGGGCGGTCTCGTAATCGGCGCAGGTCTTGAGGACCTCGGCAAGGGCTTACGCTCTCAGATTGGTACTCTTTACGGCACAATCGCAAAGGGTCCGCGTTACCTTGAAATGACCGACGGCTATATCACCGGTATCGCTCTTAACGAGGACGACGAAATCATCGGCTATAAGTTCGTAAACCTCGGCAAGATGATGGACTTCATTAAAGCCGGCGACGACGCTAACACCGCTTTTGAAAAGGCTCAGGGACAGTACGGACGTGTTGACGACGCAGTACGCGTTATCGACCCGAGAAAGGAATAAGGAGGATTTGACAATGGCTTTATTTGAATCTTATGAGAGAAGAGAAAAGCAAATCCTTGCAGTTCTCGCGCAGTATGATATTAAATCAATCGAGGAGTGCAGAGATATCTGCACGGCTAAGGGCTTCGACCCGTATAAAATCGTAGAGGGCATTCAGCCTATCTGCTTTGAAAACGCAAAGTGGGCTTACACCGTAGGCTGCGCTATCGCTATTAAGAAGGGCTGCACAAGAGCTGCCGACGCCGCTGCGGCAATCGGCGAGGGACTTCAGGCTTTCTGTATCCCCGGTTCTGTTGCAGACCAGAGAAAAGTAGGTCTCGGCCACGGTAACCTCGGCAAGATGCTTCTTGAAGAGGAAACCGAGTGCTTCGCATTCCTTGCAGGTCACGAGAGCTTTGCCGCTGCTGAAGGCGCAATCGGTATTGCCGAGAAGGCTAACAAGGTAAGAAAGCAGCCGCTTCGCGTTATCCTTAACGGTCTCGGTAAGGACGCCGCTCAGATTATCGCAAGAATCAACGGCTTCACTTACGTTGAAACCGAAATGGATTACTATACCGGCGAGGTTAAGGAAGTATTCCGTAAGCCCTATTCAACAGGTCTTCGCGCTAAGGTTAACTGCTACGGCGCAAACGACGTAACAGAGGGCGTTGCTATTATGTGGAAGGAAGGCGTTGACGTTTCGATTACCGGTAACTCAACTAACCCGACAAGATTCCAGCACCCCGTTGCAGGCACGTACAAGAAGGAATGCGTTGAAAAAGGCAAGAAGTATTTCTCAGTTGCTTCGGGCGGCGGAACGGGAAGAACCCTCCACCCCGATAATATGGCTGCAGGTCCGGCTTCCTACGGTATGACCGACACGCTCGGAAGAATGCACTCCGACGCTCAGTTCGCAGGCTCGTCCTCAGTTCCCGCTCACGTTGAAATGATGGGACTTATAGGAATGGGCAACAACCCGATGGTAGGCGCAACCGTTGCCTGCGCAGTTGCAGTAGAAGAGGCTTCAAAATAAGCTAAAAGCTATATAATAAGAACAAGCGACTGGCCCTTTGGGCAGTCGCTTGTTATCTTTTTATTTAATTACTATTTTAAATTTTTTACTGGCGCTTCTATAGTATGTGTTACCGTTATATTTGACGGTGGCTGTATAGGTGCCTTTTTTTGTGAGCTTGGTTATTTTGAATGTAGCGAGGCCTTTGGAGTTTGTTTTGGCGCTGTACTTTTTGCCGTTTACACTGATTGTAAGTTTTGCATTTTTAATCGCTTTTTTATTGTTATTCTTTAATGTGACGGATAATTTCTTTGTCTTAACGTTTAATTTAAACGTTGCACTTGACTTTGCGGAAAAAACCGGTTTGGATTTTTTTACAGTATAGTTTGATGTGGTTACTGCTTCTCCGCATTCAACGGTCAGCTTATACTTCTTAGGCGCAAGGTTTTTGTTCGGTCTGTAAGTCGTCTCTCCGTTGCTGTTTGTTGTCTTATGCTCCGATTTGCCGTTAAAATTACAAATAACCTCCGTGTTTCCAAGCGGGTTGTTTTCAATATCATAAACCTTAATTGTAATATCTTTATATTCACCGTAGAATACAGATTCATTGCTTGCAGTTATTTTTGCAGGTAAAGCGCAAAAGCGTGCAGTAAGGGAAATATCCCTTGTAACCGTGAAGGTATAGCTCGGGGAAGATGACACCTTGGTATTTCCCTCATACCAACCGTCAAAGCCGTACCCCTTATCCGGCGTTGCGGTAAGCTTTGCCGTTGCGCCCTCAGCCGCAACAAAGCCTCCGTCAGCGCTGCCGCCCTTTTCAGCCGCAGCTGTTACGGTATAATAGGTCTGAGACGGCTCAGCCGAAGCGTTCAGCGTAAAGGTGATTGAATTATACGGACCGAATTCAGGAGAAACAGTGAATTTCTGTGTGAGCTTGCCTACTGCTTCAGGCAGAAGCTGAATTGTAAAGACCGGCTCCACGCTCGGTGCAACAGGCTCAAGCTGTGTTATTTTTGCGTCAGCTGTGCCGTCACTGTTAAAATCAAGCATTGTAATTTCAGGGGATGGTTTTTCTCCGTCCCATTGCGGAAGCATATCTATAGAATAGAGATACTCCTTCTCGCTCATTTCTTTAACGCTTCCGTCGGAAATATCAATTGTTACGTCGGTGCGCTCGGCAACTATGGCTGAAACGGTGATGTTATGCTCAGGCATAATATATTCGCCTTTTACGGTTTCGGTCCCGTCCACCAGAAATTCATCGGTAAAATATTTGCCCTCGGGAGCATCACCTTCGGCTGTGAAAAACAGCTGTGTTCCGGCTGTCGCCGTGGTAATGGGGGTATAGGTTTCATCGTACACGGTGGTATA
>JAILGO010000102.1 GCA_024696725.1 Eubacterium sp.
CGAATATCGTCGACGCGATAATGCTCGACGACTACAGGGTAACATTCGGCGGAGTTAAGTTCAAATGTCTTGACAAGGGCTTCGATAAAAACGAATTCGTCGAGGCGGTCGTTCGTCCCGAGGATATTAAAATCGTAGAGCCCGGCTCAAGCGCTTCGCTTACGGGTACCATCACGGGCGTAACCTTCAAGGGCGTTCACTTCGAGGTGCTTGTCGACGTCGACGGTTTTATCTGGATGATACAGACGACTCAGGAAGGACTTGAGGTCGGCGAGACTATAGGTATGTATATCGAGCCCGACGCTATTCACATTATGAAACGAAGCGAATATTCAGGCGAATTCGGCGACTATTCAAGCTTCTCGGACGAAATGGACCACATTTCCGACGCGGACTATGAGTGGGACGGAGATAACGACGGTGAATAGAACGGGCTTTAAGAGACTGCTTGACAAGCCATATCTTTTATGGTCGGTTCTCTTCATAATTGCGCCGCTGATTATGGTAGCTTATTATGCGTTTACGGATAAAAGCGGCGCGTTCTCATTAGAATATTTTACACAGATTAAGGAATATATTCCGACTATTCTTTTATCGGTATTATACGGGCTTGCGGCTACCGTTATCTGTCTCTTCCTCGGATATCCGTTCGCTTATTTTCTCTCAAAACATTCAAAAAAGAGCCAGCGCACTATCGTGCTTCTCGTTATGCTTCCGATGTGGATGAACTTTTTAATCCGCACCTATTCGCTTATGACGATTTTAGGCGACAGCGGCGTAATTAACGGAATACTCGAGTCGCTCGGTCTTCTTAAAACGGTTAACGGAGTAACCGTACCCGTTCACCTTATGAATACTTCGGGCGCGGTAATCTTAGGTATGGTATATAACTTTCTTCCATATATGATATTACCGATATACTCCGTGCTTTCAAAGGTCGACGTTTCGCTTCTTGAGGCGGCGCAGGACCTCGGCTCAAACAAGCTCCACACAATTAAAAAGATTGTTCTTCCGCTGTCTGTTCCCGGACTTCTCTCGGGAATAACGATGGTTTTCGTTCCGTGCGTTTCGACCTTCTATATTACTCAGAAGCTCGGCGGCGGTCAGATAGTTTTAATAGGCGACGTTATCGAAAGTCAGTTCCAGAGCGCTAACAACTACAATCTCGGTGCTTCGCTGAGCTTTGTATTAATGATACTTATTTTTATATGTCTCGGCGTTATGAACTACTTTGACGACGGAAAAGAGGGCGACGGAGGTGTTGTAATATGAAAACGAAAACATCTCTTACGTCAAAGCTTTATCTCGGACTTATATTCTTTTTCCTTTACGCGCCGATTGCGGTTATGACGGCGTTTTCTTTCAACAGCTCGTCAAGCACCTACAGCCTCGACGGCTTTTCGACTTACTGGTGGATAAGAATGTTCAAAGACTCAGCGGCTATGGACGCGCTGAAGAATACGGTTATTCTCGGAGTTGCGACTACGGTTTGCTCGGTGCTTCTCGGAACGCTTGCGGCGGTAGGTCTTTTCTATTCAAAGAACAAGCCGTACAAGAAGCTTATGTCTACCGCTACCAACATTCCTCTTATGAATCCCGAAATCGTAACGGGTATCTCAATGATGCTTCTTTTCGTTTTCGCGGGAACGCTTATTCACAAAAGCGAGGTATTAGGCTTCGGCACGCTTCTTATAGCGCACGTTACCTTCTGTCTTCCCTACGTTATATTAAACGTTATACCTAAGCTAAGACAGTTCAATATGAACATATACGAGGCGGCGCTCGACCTCGGCTGCAAGCCGTTTAAGGGCTTTATCAAGGTTGTTCTTCCCGAGATAGTAAGCGGTATTATCACCGGCGCGGTAATGAGCTTTACGCTTTCGCTTGACGATTTCATAATTTCATATTTCACTAACGGACCGTCATTTCAGACGCTTCCGATTTATATCTTTTCGCTTACAAAAAAACGCGTTAAGCCCGATATGTTCGCTCTCTCAACGCTTATGTTCGCGGTAATTCTTATACTTCTTATCTTTATGAACGTTGCACAGAGCAGAGCCGACAGAAGGGAGGCAAAAAGGATATGAAAAAGGCTGCAGCTTTACTGCTTTCGGCTTTTGCCGTTATTCTTGCTATACTCCCCTGCTTTACCGTACAGGCTGAGGATAAATATTTCAGCGACGAGCAGATAGCCTACTACAAGGGCTTAGGCTTAAAGGGCACCACGGTTAACGTTTATAACTGGGGCGAATACATCTCGGACGGAAGCGACGGCACTATGAACGTCATTAAGGAATTCGAGCGGCTGACCGGCGCAAAGGTTAACTATACGAACTTTGACAGCAACGAGAATATGTACTCAAAGCTTACGGGCGGCGGCGTTTCGTACGACGTGATTACGCCGTCGGACTATATGATAGAGAGACTTATAGACGAGGATTTACTTCTTAAGCTCGACTTCTCGAATATACCGAATTTTAAGTATATTGCAGATAATTGCAAGAGTCTTTATTACGACCCCGATAACGAATACTCGGTATGCTTTAACACCTGCCGCACCGTTCTTATTTACAACAAGAAGCTTGTTAAGGAAACGCCCGACTCGTGGTCGGTTATCTGGGACGAGCAGTACAGAAACAAGGTATTGATGTTCAACAACTCGCGCGACGCCTTCGCTATAGCGCAGGTAATGCTCGGACAGGACGTCAACACGGTTAACGAGCAGGACTGGAACGACGCCGCTCAGCTTCTCGCGAAGCAGAAGGACGCGGTAAATCCCGTTTACGTTATGGACGAGGTTTTTAACCTTATGGAAAGCGGCGAGTATGCCTTTGCGACCTATTATGCAGGCGACTATTATCTTATGATTGAAAACAACGAGGACCTCGGATACTGCTTTCCCAAGGAGGGCGTTAACGAATTTTTCGACGCGTTTTGTATTCCTAAATGCTGTCAGAATAAAAAGGGCGCCGAGGCGTTTATAAACTTTATGCAGGAGCCTGAGGTTGCTTTTGAAAACGCGGAGTTTATCTATTACGCTTCGCCTAACACCGAGGTAATAAACAACGAGGAAAGCTCACTCTATAAGAACGACGCTCTTTACCCCGAGGTTATCCCCGATTCTAATCATTTTAAAAACCTTCCGCAGAATATTCTCGAGCTTCAGAATACGCTCTGGTCAAGAATTAAAAGCGGACAGCTCAGCGTTAACAGCGAAACCGACGTAAAAAATATCTATATCGTTTCGGGCGCGCTTGCGGCAATAATAATTATTATTCTTATTTACAGCTTTATAAAAAGAAAGCTTAAAGAAAAGGAAGAAGATTTAAGTGAGCTTTACAAATAAAAAATGCGCCGTTTTCGATTTAGACGGCACGCTTATAGATACTATAACGGATTTAAGAAACGCCTGCGAAGCCGTTATGAACAATCACGGCTTTAAGGCGGAATACACCGACGACGACTACAAGAGATTTGTAGGTAACGGAATAAGGAAGCTCGTTGACAGAGCGTTCAGAGAATCGCTTGACGCGGAAACGCTCGATTTATATCTTTCGGAATTTCTTGAATACTACAGCGCTCACTCGCTCGATAATACCCGTCCGTATAGCGGAATCAGCGAGCAGCTTAAACTGCTTAAGGAACGCGGAATTAAAATGTGCGTTATTACCAACAAGGCTGAACCCGCAGCGGTGAATATTATAGAGAAGCTTTTCGGAGAAGGCGTTTTTGATTTAATCGTAGGTCAGCGTGACGGACTTCCGACGAAGCCCGCGCCCGACGGAGTCAGGCTTGCTCTTAAAGAGCTCGGCTTCACTCCCGACGAGGCTCTTTATTTCGGAGACAGTAACGTAGATATGCAAACGGCAATCAACGCGGGAGTCGACGCGGTAGGAGTTTTATGGGGCTTCAGAAGCTACGGGGAGCTTTCGCAGTACAAGCCCGCATGTTTAATAAATAATCCCGACGAAATATCGGGACTCTTTAAATAAGAAAACGGCTGTCGGTGACAGCCGTTTTTAATTATCTTTTCGGAGGAGTAAAGAGAACAAAATATTCTCCCTTACAGTCGGCAAGCAGGGTATCAAACGGTGCGGTAAGAATTCCCTTTGAGTTATACTCAATTCCCGCCTCGACTCTTCGGCTCGCGCTGTATTTATTAACTCCGAAGCCCGGGTCGAGAATAATAACCTTTTCCGTCTTTTTTCCCTTCGCGTATCCCGCTACTGTAACGAAATGTCCCGTTGTGGTAGTAAAGAGATTTGCGGTTCCGACGTGAGCGGTAGCCATATAGCCTTTATCGAGATGGCGTTTAAGCTCGTTTACGTCCTTAGTCGTTTTATAGGAGAAGCCGTACTTTCCCTTCATATACTCAGCTATAGCGAGCATATCGCTTCCGTAAGACTTGCGGCAGCCCGCCTTAAGGAGCTCGTTAGTATAACCCTCAACGGTAGGCTTATAGGAGCTTGTATTCCTTATAACCATAAGCGACGCGCAGACTCCGCAGCCGCTTGAGCCGATAGTCTTTGAATTACCGTTATACGGGTAAGGAATATTTCTGTTATTCGCATCCGTCTGGCGGATAATTACATATCCGTCGGCTTTGATAATATCGTCTATATCCTCTTCAACATAGGTTGAAACGCCCGAAAACTCGGAAAAGCTTACCGCCTCGGGATTTTTACATACAAAGCGGAGCTTATAGCCGTAGCCGTTTCCCTGTTTAACGGCGTAATCCTTATAGGTGCTTTCATAGGTAGCGCCGATATACTTAAGGTTTTCGCCCTCAAGGCGCTTGAAAATCTCGGTCAGCTGACCACGCGGATTGTCCCAGCTGAGATTAATTCTCTTATCGCCGTCAACATTAAGCTTAAGGTTATTAATACCCTTAGGATTAGTGAAGAACGAATATTCCCCTACGGGATTACCGAGATAGATAATACGTATTTTATAAAAAGTACCGGGGGTCAGGTCGCTTAAATAGATTGAATAACCGTTATGAACAAAGCTTATCGGATACCAGTTATTAAGCACGATATTATATCTTTCGACCTGAAGCGTCATATAGGAATGCTCAAGATAAATATTAGCGTCAGTCATAGTTGCTTCAACGGACTGAAGCTCGTCGTAACTCAAATCCTCGTAAACACTTAAAGGCTGTTCATTGATTTTCTCACGTCCGAAGAAGGCGAAAAAATCGTTACCGATACCGTTTAAAAAGCCCGTTTCGGCGGCACAGCACGAAAACGGCGCCGAAATCAGCACCGCGCAAAGAACTATTGATATAATTCTCAAAAGCTTTTTCAAAGTATTACCGCCTTAATTAATGTATTAATATTATAGCACAAAGGATACAAAAATCAATAAAAAATAATTACCAAAGAATAAAATATTTTAGGATAATCTATTACTGAAAAATCGTCGAAAAGAGCAGGCCTTAGCCTGCTCTTTTCGGTGGTGACCCACCGGGGAATCGAACCCCGGACACCTTGATTAAAAGTCAAGTGCTCTGCCATCTGAGCTAGTGGATCATATTCATTTTGTTCCCCTTATGGCTGGGGAGGCGGGGTTCGAACCCACGAATGACGGAGTCAAAGTCCGTTGCCTTACCGCTTGGCTACTCCCCACCGAAAAAATGGGGTGGGATATCAGATTCGAACTGATGACCTCCAGTGCCACAAACTGGCGCCCTAACCAACTAGGCCAATCCCACCATAAATACTATTATAAAAAAATGGCGCGCTGTGGGGGACTCTCTTCTCAACAACA
>JAILGO010000109.1 GCA_024696725.1 Eubacterium sp.
GGCTAAGGGCGCTCAGTTTGCCGACGCTCCGGTTGTTAAGTCTAAGCCCGCCGCAATCGCAGGCAAACTCGGTATTTACGCAGGCTGCGACGAGGAGCTCTATCCCGTAATCAAGCCAATTCTTGAATATATGGGCGAAAATATTATTTATATGGGTAAGAACGGTAAGGGTCTTGTTATGAAGGTTTGCCACAATACGCTTGCTGCGGAAATTCAGAACGGCGTTAACGAGACTCTTAATCTCGCTGTTAAATACGGTGTTTCCGTTGAGGATTTTGCTAAGGCTGTTAATATGGGCGGCGCTCAGAATTTCTATCTTGACGGTCAGTGGAAGAATCTTCAGGACGAGAATTATACGACTGCCTTCTCTCTTGAAAACGAGCATAAGGATTTAGGTATATGTCAGAGACTTGCCTCTGAGGTTGAGTTCAATATGCCCGGTCTTGAAAACGCCAAGAGAGTTTATAATATAGGCATGGACGCAGGAATCGGTAAAGAGGACTGGCGCGCAACTTATAAAATTGTAAGAGGCGATTACGATGCTTAACCATCTTAACACGGTAAATGACGTCACGATATATTCAGTATTTGACGAAGAGTTCAGGACCTTCGGAAGAATTGTTGACGGATATAATTTCGACGAGCTTATTGTATATATGGAGCAGAATACCGAGATTCCTACAATCGGTAACGTGTATCAGCCAAGTATTGCTGAGATGGAAAAAAGCGGTATCGCTGCTGACGTTCAGAACATCCTTTACGGCGATATGCCCATACAGATAGGCTACTGTAACGGAAGAAATAAGACGTATAACGGTTTTGAATATCACAAAGGAAGTGAAATCAATATAGCCGTTACCGATTTTATGCTCGTTTTAGGTCATATCTGGGACATTGAAAATAATTGCTTTTATGTCGGAAAAGAAAAGGTTTTCTACGTTCCTAAAGGTACGGCTATTGAAATGTATCAGACAACTCTTCACCTTTCACCGTGCAGAACCTGTGACGAGGGCTTCAAGGATATAGTTATTCTTCCGAGAGGTACTAACACTAAGCGCGATTCCAAGGCTAAGAATAACGATAAGGAAAGCGAGCTTCTTCTTCTGAAAAATAAGTGGGTTATCGCTCACAAGGACAGAGAACCGCTCGTAAAGCAGGGAGCTTTTATAGGTCTTATAGGTGAAAATAAAAAACTCAGATATTAGGAGATAAATAATGTCATTTGAATATTTATATATTCCGATAGGCGTTCCTACCTTTCATCTCGAAAGCGCTCAAAAAGAGTTCGATAAATCAGTAGCTCTTTTAGAGAGCATAGATACAGGCGTTGTTGTTCCCGGGGAAATGCTTCTCGGCATTGACAAGCTTAACGAATTTATTGAAGGCAGGAATCCCGATTTAATTATTTTACAGAACGTAACTTTTGCTAACGGCGCGTATGCTGCCGAGGTTTTGAGAAGAATAGACTGTCCCGTTCTTTTATGGACGCTAAGAGAGCCCGTAATAGACGGAACAAGACTTCGCCTAAACTCTCTTACGGGAGCCTACTCGGCTGCAAATATGCTTTGCGGCTTTAACAGACCGTTTGAATATATTTTCGGTTCTCCCGACGAGGATTCAGTTAAAGCAAAGATTAAATCTACGGTGGCTGCGGCAAAGGTTAAGAAAGCACTTAAATCGCTTAACATCGCCCAGGTCGGTCATACTCCGCAGGGCTTCGGCTTCGGCAGAGCGCTTGATACTGAAATGCTTACCGCTTTCGGTGCCGGACTTGTGTCTGTTGAAGCGAGAGAGCTTATAGACAAGGCTAAATCTTACAGCAATTCCGAAATAAAGGAATACCTTGCAGACGCTGAAAACAGAATTAACGGACTCGATAAAATCAATGAAAACAACGTTTTAGATTTTGCAAGGCTTTACAGAGCTTATGACGAGTTCGTTAAGAGCAATAATATCGGCGCTCTTTCGTCGCGTTGCTGGCCTGATTTCTTTACGGCTTTCGGTACTCCCGTTTGTTCCGTTCTCGGAATTCTTAACGACCTCGGGGTTGCTTCAGCCTGTGAAGCGGATACTTACGGAGCTCTCTCTATGTATATCTGTTCGTTCCTTACGGGTAAGTCGAGCTTTTTCGGCGACCCCGTATCTATGAATGAAAAAGAGGGAACTGTTACGTTATGGCATTGCGGTATGGCTCCGTGTTCGCTTGCAAGAGATGATACCGGCGCTTGCGCAGGTCTTCACTGTAACCGTAAAATCGGTCCGACGCTTGAATTCGGATGTAAGGCAGAGCCTGAGGTAACTATTTTCCGCGTAGGTAAAAAGGCAGACGGTACGTTCCGCTTCTTTATTGCCGGAGGCGAGGCGCTTGATAAGCCGCAGCAGTTCTTCGGCACCTCAATAGTAATAAAGACCGAATCTCCCGCTGAGGACGTTATTAATAATTCGGTTAAATCGGGCTGGGAGCCTCATTTTGCTGTTGCAATGGGTGATGTTAAAGAAGAACTTAAAGCTCTCGCAAATATGCTTGGTATTGAGGTAGAAGCCTACTGATGATAAGTTTAAAAGAAATAGTATTTATTATTGTAGTTTTCGTATCAAGCGTTATTCAAAGCATTACAGGCTTTGCCGGAACTGTATTGGCTATGCCGTTTTCCATTATGCTTGTCGGATATAATACGGCTAAGCCGATACTAAACGTTCTCGGTATCGTTCTTTCTATAGGCGTTATCGGTCTTAACCATAAATCGCTGAATAAAAAAGAGTTCTTTAAGATAATCGCGATTATGCTTGTAGGAATGGTCGGCGGCTATTTAATTACAACACAGTTTGATTTAAAAGCAGGATTATTATACAAGCTTCTCGGTTCAATAGTTCTTTTGTTTATGGGAATCGGCGTACATAACACTTTTTCGGAGAAATACAGACAGAAGAAAAAGGAAGCTAACGAAAAGACGAGTCTTCTCGCTTATCTTGTTCTTGTTATCGCAGGAGTTGTGCACGGAATGTTCGTTTGCGGCGGTCCGCTTCTTGTAGTTTATGCGTCCGAGAAAATTAAAGGAAGAGACGAATTCAGAGTAACTGTTTCCGCTGTGTGGGCAGTTCTTAACAGTATAATTCTTTTCAGCGACATAAAATCCGGACTGTTCGTACCTAAAACGTTTTTATTACTTGTAATTTGTATAGGAATTCTTTTCGGAGCGCTTTGGGTCGGAAACATAATTTTCAGGCACATAAATAAAAAGTGGTTTATGATAATCACTTACGTACTTATGGGAATAAGCGGTATTTCGCTTCTGATTAAATAGAGGTGTATTATGGCAAAAGGCTTGAATCTTCAGCAGATTAAAAATGAAAACCGTTCTTCGCTTCTTTATCTTTTAAACAGCAGGGGAGAAATGAGCCGAAAGGAGCTCGCTTCAAGGCTCGGACTGACTCCTGCGGCGGTAACAAAAATCTGTAATTCACTTATTGATGACGGATTTATAAGGGAAGGAGCGGAAAATGCCTTACAGGGAAAATCCGGAAGACGTGAGATTATGCTTTCGCTTTGTCTGTCGGATAAGTACATTATAGGTATTAATGCGGAGAAGGACAGCATTACATTTTCGGTTTCTTCTCTCGACGGTTTGCTTATCGCTTCGGAGCATACGGCATTTTCTTACGATTTGAATTTTGTAATTGAAAAGGCTAAAGAGTTTAAAGCTAAGCACAGTGAAGCGTATAGCTTTATCGGGGCCGGCGTCTGCGTTATCGGTTCACCCGGAGAAAACGACTTCGGAATATGGAAAGACAATGAAATTAAAGAGAAATTTGAAAAAGCTCTGAGACTTCCCGTAGTAATCGAGAATAACGTTAAAGCGTTTGTTGAAGGCGAGTTGATTTTCGGTAAGGTAAAGAATCCTTTTTCCGTTCTTTTCTTAAAATGGGGTCCGGGTATAGGCTCAGCTATTGTTGCCGACGGAAAGGTGTTCAGCGGAAGCGACAGCTCTGTTGCGGAGATTGGTCATTATATTGTTAATCCCGGAGGAGTAAAATGCCGCTGCGGACGTTTCGGCTGTCTTGAAACCGAGGCGGGTGAAAACGCTATAAGAAAAGAGCTTAATTCACAAAAGCCACTTGACGAATTGCTTGAAAACTGCGATAATGATTCTATGAATATAATAGACCATAAAATTGATATGGTCGCGTTAGCGGTTACTAATACCGCTACCATTCTGAGCACGGATAATATTGTTTTCTTCGGAACAATGTTTAATAATCAAATAATTGCCGAAAAGCTGAAAAAGCAGTGCTTGCGGTATAACACTAATTTAACTCCCGATTTCATTAAGAAATCATCGTTAAATGAAAAGAGCGCTTATATCGGTTGTTGTGCAATCTGTGCAAAGCATTTCTTTTTTGAAGCAAACGGCAGGTAATGGAGGTATTTATGTCAGAACAATCTTTAACTCACGGCATTAAGCTGAAGGATAAAATCGGCTACGCTCTCGGTGACGCCGGCGGTCTTTTAACCTTTTCGCTTATCGGTGCCTTTCAGAACAAGTTTTATACCGACGCTTTAGGAATAAGCCCGGGTAAAATTGCTATCCTTATTCTTGTAGCAAGAATCTGGGACGCAATTAACGACCCGTTGTGGGGCGCTTTTATCCAATCGCGTAAGCCCAGACCGTCAGGTCAGTTCAGACCCTGGATTATAGGCTTTTCTATTCCGCTTGCTGTTTCCGCTGCGTTAATGTTTCTTAAGATTCCGGGACTCAACGAAACCAAGTATCTTATTTATGCATATATTACATATATTGCTTACGGTATGATGTATACAGCCGTTAATATTCCTTACGGTTCACTTGCTTCGGTAGTTACTGACGATGAGCTTGAGCGTTCTTCGCTTTCGATGTGGCGTTCTATTGGCGCAGGCGTCGGCGGACTTCCCGGAACAATTATTCTTCCAATGATTGTTTATACCGTAGTAGGTAAGTACCCTAACGGTAAAGATATCCAGGTTCTTAATGAGAATAAGCTTTTCTGGTGTGTTTTAATTCTTTCCGCTGTATCGGTTCTTGTATATTTCCTTCATTACAAGCTTACCAAGGAGAGAATCGCTCCTCAGAAAAAGAAGAAGGACGAAAACTACAGTGCGATAGCTACGCTTAAGGCTTTAATGAAAAACAGAGCCTTCGTTATGCTTTGCATTGCTTCCATGCTTCTTATTGCTTTCCAGTTCTATTATCAGTCAACTTATACATATCTCTTTACTGATTATTTCGGAAAACCGGGACTGTATGCGCTTGTAACGGTTTGCACCTACGGACCTATGGCGATATTTATCCCGATTATGAATAAGCTGATTAAGAAATTCGGTAAAAAAGAGCTTTGTGCTTTCGGTATGGCTTTCGCGACCATTGCGTGCGTAATACTCTTCTTCTTAAGAGGTACAAAGCTTGCAGAGAATCCTTATGTTTTCCTTGGCTTTACATTCTTCTCGGGACTTGGTCAGACTTTCCTTGTTCTTGAGGTCTGGGCTCTCGTAATGGATGTTATTGACTACCATGAGGTAAGAACGGGCAAGAGGGAAGAGGGTATGGCTTATGCGTTCTTCTCATTTACAAGAAAACTCGGTCAGACTCTTGCAGGCGTAGGACTTAACGCTTTACTTGCATTTATTAAGTATGACGGTCAGGCTACTCAGAGAGGCGAAATGCTTCCCGAAAGCGTGCTTTCAAAGCTTTATGATATTTCAACGCTTGTTCCTGCAATTATGCTTGCTGTTATGGCGGTTGTTCTGTTCTTCGGTTACGACCTTTCAAAGAAGAAGCTTGCTGTTGTTCACGAGCAGCTTGCAAAGGTTCGTGAGCTTGAGGAAAACGAAGAATAATTATATATATCAGAGAGGGCTAAGCCCTCTCTTTTTTATTATATATGATAAATTGAACATATAAAAATAAGATTGACAAGTTTTTAACTAATGTTATAATAATACTATTATAAGATTAGGAGGCAGGTATGAAAAGGGTTACGGCATTGATAATTGTCCTTGTTTTGACTGTTTCGCTTTTTGGTGCGTGCAGTAAAGTGAAGAACGAAAGCGGCGCATCTGATAGTAAAATAAAGGTTGTTACCACAATCTTTCCCATTTATGATTGGGTAAGAAACATTGATAAAGATAATAATTGTGACATAAGCTTTTTAATGAACAGCGGCGCTGACCTTCACAGCTACCAGCCGACTGCTGACGATATGGTTAAAATATACGATTGCGACATGTTTATATACGTAGGTGGCGAAAGCGATAAATGGGTAGACGACGCGCTCGGTAACGCTTCAAATAAAGATATGGTTGTTATTAATCTTCTTGACGTTCTTAGCGACAGAATCAAAGAAGAAGAGATAAAAGAGGGTATGCAGTCGGAGGAGGAATCGGAATCAGAAGATGAGGAAGAAGAAATAGAATACGATGAGCATATATGGCTTTCACTAAGAAATGCTCAAATATGCGTTACTGAGATAGCAGGTAAGCTCTCAGCAATTAAAAATATTGAAAACGGCGATTTTATTTCAGCGGCGGAAGAATATAATAAATCACTTGAGTCTTTAGATAATGAGTATAATTCGCTTATTAAAGAGGTTAAGAATGAGAAAAAGCCCGTTGTTCTTGTTTTCGGTGACCGCTTCCCATTCAGATATATGGTTGAGGATTATTCGATTGATTACTATGCCGCATTTGTCGGATGCTCTGCCGAGAGTGAAGCAAGCTTTGAAACTGTTAAATTTCTCGCCAACAAGGTCGACGAGCTCGGGTTAAAATATGTTATTGTTCTTGAAGGCGGCGACGGTAAGCTTGCTCAGACAATTATTAATAACACTGAGTCTAAAAGCGCAAAGACAATTACGTTGAACTCAATGCAGAATATTACACAACAGAACGTAGATAACGGTTCAAGTTATATTGATATAATGTATTCAAATCTTGGAGGGCTTTCGTTAGCTCTTCGGGACATACCATACGGAGGCAATTCAAGTACAGAATGATTTTAAAATGTGAAAATCTAACGCTCGGCTACGACGGCAGGTCAATAGTTGAAAATCTTAATTTTGAAATAAACAGCGGCGATTATTTATGTATTGTGGGTGAAAACGGTTCAGGAAAGAGTACCCTTATGCGTACTCTTTTAAATCTGCAGAATCCTATTTCGGGCAATATCGAAACAGGGGACGGTTTACACAGAAATGAAATCGGATATTTGCCGCAGCAGACAGTTGTTCAACGTGATTTTCCCGCTTCTGTGTGGGAAATAGTTCTTTCGGGTAATTTAAGCTCTACGGGACTTAAGCCGTTCTATTCAAAAGCGGATAAAGAGCGCGCAAAAGAAAATATTGAAAGAATGGGAATCAGCGATTTAACAAAGCGCTGTTACCGTGAGCTTTCGGGCGGCCAGCAGCAGAGAGTGCTTCTTGCGAGAGCGCTTTGCGCTACGAAGAAGCTACTGCTTCTTGACGAGCCCGTATCGGGACTTGACCCGAAGGTTACCGCCGATATGTACGCGCTTATAAAATCTCTTAACGAGCAGGGAATTACAATAATTATGATATCCCACGATATTAATGCGGCAATAAAATATGCGTCACATATTCTTCATATCGGAAGTGATATTTTTTTCGGCACAAAAGACGAATACATTTCAAGCGAAAAATTCTCGGCTTTTGTCGACAATACGGGAGGCGATAATTAATGAGTGAGTTATTTATGAAGCTTTCCGCATATATTCATTATCCTTTCGTTCAGTATGCGCTTATAGCCGGTGTTCTTATCGCACTTTGCTCTTCGCTTCTCGGCGTAACGCTTGTACTTAAGCGATTCTCGTTTATCGGCGACGGACTTTCACATGTAGCGTTCGGCGCAATGGCTGTTGCGACTGTTCTTAAGCTTACTAACGATATGATAATAATACTTCCCGTAACCGTTATTTCGGCTATTCTTCTTCTTGCAGGAGGTAAAAACAGGAAGATAAAAGGCGACGCCGCAATAGCTATGATAAGCGTAGGTTCTCTTGCTATCGGTTATCTTATAATGAATGTTTTCCCGGGCTCAAGCAATGTGTCGGGCGACGTGTGTACGACGCTTTTCGGCTCAACCTCAATTCTTACTCTTTCAAAGCTTGACGTGTGGCTTTGCGTAGGACTATCAATAGTTGTTATTGCAATCTTCGTTATATTCTATAATAAGATTTTTGCAGTTACCTTTGACGAGAGTTTTGCGAAGGCAACGGGCGTTAACTCGGGTGCATACAATTTACTTATAGCGATTATAATTGCCGTAATAATTGTACTTGCTATGAATCTTGTAGGCTCGCTTCTGATTTCTGCTCTTGTAATTTTCCCGGCATTGTCGGCTATGAGAGTATTTAAGAACTTCAAGTCGGTTACTATTTGCTCAGCAGTTTTCTCGGTAATCTGTGCTTTGCTTGGTATACTCGTTTCAATTCTTATGAGTACACCGGTAGGTTCTACTATTGTTGCTATTGATATTGCCGGCTTTGCACTCTTTTCTTTAATCGGTACGTTTAAAAGGTAGGGGATAGATATGAAAAAAATAATTGCTTTGGTTTTATGCTTTGGCATTGTAATTACGTTTGCCGCCTGTTCGGCAAATGAAAATAAGGAAAATAATAAATCCGACTCAGTTTCACAGTCGGACGTACAGAATAACGGTTCGGATACAGAGTATTCTACTCAGGCTGCCGCGTATAAAAGCAGCGGAAAAAGCTCGGGTAATTCATTTGAATCAGTGCTTGATACTAATGAATACTCAATGTATTATAATATTTTTTATAATAAAATGGGCGGAGACTACGAGAATAAGCCTGTATTTAAAAAAGGTACCTTTGCAACGCTTTATGACGAATACAGCCATATTACGCGTTACTATGTCTGGGGATATAATGACAGAACGAAGTGCTGTGACTGGCAGTGGGAGCTAAAGCCTGACGATTCCTCCGACCTCCCTGCGAACGGTTCTCTTATTGAAGTTACGGGAACGTTTACAAAGAGCGACGATTCACTTGACGGTTACTGGATTATCGAGCCGAAGATAAAGGTTTTAAAGGAATATACTCCGCCTGAGGTTGATATTGATATGTCGACTATGAGCGCAACGCTCGAGCGCGTTCAATGCTATTATATCGGTAACAAAGCTCCTGAGCTTGAGGGAAAGACGGTTTGTACTTACGGTAGAGTTAAAACCGCTTCCTCAATTCAGCATCCTTATTATAACGAGGCTTATGAAATTCCCGTTGAAACCGGGGATGAAATGCCTGCCATAGGAATGATGGTGCTTGTAACGGGTACTGTTAAAGACGGAAAGATAGTTAACGCAAAGGTAAGCGTTACTGAAGATTATTAAAAAACAGCCGCTTTTGCGGCTGTTTTTTTAATCTATAAGCTCTGCCATATCGTACATACCCGATGGCTTTCCGTTCATAAACACTGCGGCGTTTACTGCGCCGACTGCGAATATTTCCTTGCTTCTTGCGGAATGCGAGAGAGTGATAACCTCGTCGCGGCCTGCGAAGATTATTTCATGCTCTCCTACGATTGTTCCGCCTCTTACGGAATGAATACCTATTTCATCCTTCGACCTTTTTTCTCTTTTAGAATGACGGTCATATTCGTATTTCTTCGGTTTATCAAACTCCCCGCTGATTGCGTCGGCAAGCATTAAAGCCGTGCCTGAGGGAGCGTCAATCTTTTGATTGTGGTGCTGTTCAACGATTTCAATATCAAAATCGTCGCCAAGAATCTGAACTGCCTTTTTGGCAAGGTTTGCGAGAAGGTTGACGCCGATGCTCATATTATATGTAAAGAATATCGACGTGTCGGCAGATGCTTCCTTAATCTTCTTTTTCTGACAGTCGTCGAATCCGGTCGTGCCGATTACTAAAGACGTGTTATTATCTTTACAGAAGCCAAGAAGCCCGTCAAGAAGCGAGGGATTAGAAAAGTCGATTACTACGTCAGCATTCTCTTTTACGTCGTTTATGCTCTCGTAAACATGGAAGGGAGCTTTACCGTCGTTATACTTGTCAACGCCTGCAACGATTTCACAGTCG
>JAILGO010000116.1 GCA_024696725.1 Eubacterium sp.
AGCAGGGGGTCACAGGTTCGAGCCCTGTTGTTCCCACCAAAATAATACCGTACCCTTTCGGGTACGGTATTATTTTATTGAGTATTATTGCCCGAACCTGTGACGGGATACGGAGAACTCGGCGTCTTGCCGCCGAGGCTCGACGGAGAAACAGTCCGGTGGACTGTTTCGAAGTATCCCTGTCACTTTGTGTCGCGGTTGTTAAATGGCGGTAAGAGTTGGGCGGCTCGAACTATGACGGTTTACTATTCCTCAATAAGTCCGTTGTCCTTAAGCATTTTAACGAAGCCCTCTACGTCCCGCCTTGCGGTTGCCTCGTCGACGTCGTATTCGCCGAGCAGCGCTCTGACGGCACCGTCAACGGTTTCCTCCTCAGTATAGCAATCCCAGAGAAACGCACCCGTTTCGTTAAGCGTTATCATACCGTTAAACTCCTTAGCGGTTTTTCCTACGGGAACGACAATCTCGCTTCCAGCGATATTTCTTTTAGTGAATCCGTTTTTTATTTTCATTTTTCCGCTCCCCTCATAAGTCTGTGTATATTATATACCATTTAAAGAATAAAGTGAACAGTTTTTTAATGTGAATTGACACCGTTTTTATATAGTGATATAATTTTTACAGATATTAAACTGTGTCGGAGGTGAGAATATGGCTGAAAAGCTGTCGGTCGGCGAGCGTATAAAAAAGGCTGTCGGTATCGAGGGCCAGACGGGCGACGTTATAAAGCCGATGCTCGCGTATAACGCTACTAACATTTCGACAAGCGGCGCGGGCTATTTCTTTTCGCTGTATTATATCCCGTTTCTCGTTTACGTTGAAGGACTTTCTACCGCTCAGGTAGGACTTATTATTCTTATTAAGTCAATTTGGGACGCGGTTACCGACCCGCTTATGGGAATAATTACGGACAGAACGCGCTCGCGCTTCGGTAAGCACAGGGTATATATTATCTTCTCGGCGCTTCCGTTTTGTTTTTCATATTTTATGACCTGGTATTCGTTCGGCATAAGCTCGGGCTTCAGCACTACCGCCGTAATGTGGTACTATATCTCGGCTTACCTGCTCTATTCAACGGCTACGACTGTGCTCCTCGTGCCTCACACGGCGATGCTTCCCGAGATGGCGCCCGAGTATTTCTTAAGGACTCAGTACAACTCGGTCGGCTATCTTATGAACAGCGCGGGAATGGTACCGACGTTTATTCTCGCGACCGTCGTTCTTAACTTCGTAAGACCCGTAAAGCTGACTCCCGGCGGAATTGCTTCGTCGTTCGCGTCGTGCTTTACCCATTCGCTCGACCCCGAAACGATTCCGCGTTCAAGCTATATGAGCGTAGGCCTTGCGCTTGCTCTCGCGTATTTTATCCCGATTATGATAACAGCCGCTAAGTGTAAGGAAAAAAGCTCGCTCGGCGAGCATTTCGCGCCGTTTGACAGAGTGTACTTTTTTAGGGAGTACAAGCAGGTTTTCAAAAACAGAGCCTTCAGACAGTATTTTATTATTTCGGTTTTGTACGCCTTCGCTCTCGGCTTTTACAATAACAGTAAAATCTTCTTTCTTAAGGAGCTTACCGATACGTATTTTCTTTACGGACTTATTAATATAATCGCGGGCGTATTCGAGGCGGGCGCGTTTCCGCTCAATTACGCGATTACCAAAAAGTACGGAAAACAGAAATGCTCCTGGATTACAACGCCGTTTTATATAATCGCGCTTTCGATTGTACTGTTTCTCAGCACGCCGAAAACGGACGGAATGAAAACGGTTACCGTAATACTCGTTATTATTCACACGGTAATGTATAACTTCGGCCTTTCGGGAATAGGCTTTACAACGACTAATACTTACCCCGATATTACCGACGTCGACGAAATGATTACGGGACGGCGCAGAGAGGGCGTTATAGCGACCTTCAGCACGTTTATTAAAAAAATCGCGGCGGGACTTATGGGTATGTTCGTGCTGACGGGACTCGGCTGGTTCGGCGTAAGAACAAACAAGGCGAATTCGACTCAGCTTATCGGAAGCACGGGAAGCGGACATCACGCGTACGAGCTGTTCGGCGACTTCTTCGGACCCGCTTTCGGTATAAAGCTATTCGCCGCGGTTATTCCGCTTGTCTTTATAATCTGCGCGCTTGTTGCACTTAAACGCTTTACGATGACTAAAGCCGACCATACGATGATTCGCGCCGCTATTGCGGTAAGAAAAAAGTACGGCGCGGTTGAGCTTAGCGACGAACAGATTAAGCGCTGTGAGGCGATAGCGGGACAGAGGTTTGAGAGTATGTGGCTTTCGGGAACGGAGGAGGGAAGCGTTCCCGTACCGCTTGAAACCGACGAAAACGGAAAATATACTATTTTCAGCGAGGTGGATTAAATGTTTAAAATAAATAAAACACTTTTCTACATAGTTCAGTGGACGTGGGGACTTCCCGTAAATATTATCGGCGCGCTCGTCTATCTTATCTGTAAGGCGAGAGGCTGCAGGTGCGAAAAATTCGGCTATTCGTATATCGCGTATCTGCCGTGGAAGTTCGGCGGCTTAACTCTCGGTCTGTTTATCTTTATGAAGGAAAATCACCCGAATGAAAGCTGGACCTATAATACCCGTATCCACGAATACGGTCATACGTGGCAGTGTCTGCTTCTCGGTCCGCTTTACTGGGTAGTAATAGGAATACCGAGCGCGCTGTGGTGCCATCTTTTCGAGGGATACAGAAAAAAGAACAACGTTTCGTACTACGTTTTCTATCCCGAAAAATGGGCTAATTACAACGGCCAGAAGGCGACAGGTCTTGAAATGATAAGTGAAAATAAAAAGGACCCGGCGTAAGCCGGGCCCTTTTTTACTATGCGTTTAATCGAAATAAATATCCTTATATTTATCCTTGATTTCTTTAGCCGCTTCAAGCTTTTCTTCAAAAGATTCGTTAGCGTTTTTAATGAACTGAGCCGCAGCGGAGTTTATCGGGAAGATTCTTGCGTACTGTCCCGAGGTATATAAAAGCCTTATGGACGCAAGAACGACTATAACCGCAATTATAACGGCTACCATAATCTTAACGATATTGGTCGAGTTTTGCATACTGTCACGCTCCTTTCATTTTTAAAGATTTCTTTCAAGGTTTACAAGAAAGTCCTGAATGTTCGTTACAAGTCCCTTGACGGAAAGCGAGCCGCGGTCGTGAAGCTTGTTTACCGCAAATTCGGAGATGTCAACCGAATAGATGTATACGGGACGGACCCCTTCCTCTGTTTCACAGTAGGCGGGAGTCATATTTCCCGTCGCGATAGTGTGAAGCTGAGTCGCGAGACAGATAACCGTCGTCGCCTTTCGCGTGTGCTCGCGCATAGCGTTCTGCGCTTCGTAGACGTTTCCGATAACCTCGGGAAGCGGACCGTCGTCGCGGATTGAGCCCGCAAGCACGAAGGGCGTTTTAGTCTGAGTCAGCGCGTGCATAACTCCCGTATTGAGCTTGTATTCATTAAGGAATTTTTCAATTGAGCCCGCCTTGCGGACAAGGTTAATCGTGTGAAGATGGTTGTAATGGCCGTTTTCGACGTGCTTTTTAGAATAGATATCCTGACCGAGTCCCGTGTTGAAGAGCGCAGCCTCAAGGTCGTGAGTAGCGAGCGCGTTGCCCGCGAAAAGGCAGTCGCAGTAGCCCTTTTTAATCAGGTCAGCCATAGCGTTTCTGCTGTCGTAATCGAAAACGCACGCGGGACCGAGAACCCATACGATGTATCCCTTATCCCTGTCGTTTTTAAGAATTTCGTAAAGCTGGTCGTATTCACGGGAATATGAGCTTTCGCGCGACTGACCCGTACGGAAAACGAAGGCACCGTCGCTGCTTTCCTTATTATCCGAAAAGCAGTTTGCGTGAACGTATACGCCCGTCGAGCCGTCGTCTTTTCTTCCTACTACTACCATATCGCCGCTCTTTACGCGCCTCGGCTCAACTACCGTCGGAATTCCGTTTTCAATAACGACAACGCAGTCCATACGGCTTTTGTGAAGCATAGTCCACTTTCCGTCGATTTTAAAATACTCGGGATAAATCGTGGTCGCGTAAAAATTTTCGGGAAGATAGCCGTCTCCCGCGGGCTCGGTTTTTACGTCGGGCGCGGAGATAAACGGCTCTTTATTAAAATCGGGAGCGATAAAGGTCGGAAACTGCATAAAATTACCTCTTTTCCTGATGCAGATATTATTTATAGCCGACGGCAACGCTGAAGAGCATAAAGGCTACGGAAATAACCAGCTCAATAACGAATAGCTTTGCCGTCCATTTCATCCATTTTCTGTACGATACGCCTACCATACCGATAGCGATTATCATAAGTCCGCTCGTCGGGTAAAGCATATTAGTAAAGCCGTCCGCGAAGCAGAAGGTGATTACGACGGACTGACGGTTAAGCCCCGTTAAATCGCAGAGAATAGCCATAAGCGGAACTACAAGAAACGCCTTGGCTGTGCCGCTCGCAACAAAGAATTCAAGCAGCGCGGTGAAAATGAACATAAGAAGAATTACGCCGTAGGGCGAAACGCCGTCAAGCGCATTGCTCAGAGCGTTTAACACCGTGTGCATTATCATGCCCTCGTCGAGTACGTAGGTAATCGCGAGAATAAAGATAATAAGCGGAATAACGGGAAGAATTGTTTTAACGCCCTCGCCGAACGCAGAGAACAGCTTTTTGCCTCTGAGTCCCGCGACGCGTCCTGCGAGAAGTCCGCCGACGGGAAAGAATACCGCCATACAGCCGAGAGAAGCCGAGCTTCCGATTGACTGAAGCGTTTCGTTTTCAAGGCGCGTTCCGAGAATACTGAATACAAAGGAGGCGAGCGTTCCGCCGAGAACGCAGATAAGCGAGATTACGAATACTCTCGTCGCTTTTCCTATCTTCGCGTCGCTGAGCGTTTCGCGGCAAACCTCAATAGGATATCGGTCGCGGATTGCCTTGTCCGTTTCAAACGCAGGCGATTTTTCAGGATGCTTTTCAATCTTCCTTGCGTAAGAGATAAGAAACGCCGTGAGCGAGATGTAGACTACGACGAATATTATCAGCCTCAGCCACAGTCCCGAAAGCACGGGAAGCCCCGCGAGCTTCTGAACTGTGATTACGTTAAACGGGTTAAAGGTTGCCGCCGTGAAGCCGAAGGCTACCGCGACGAAGCTCATACCTATACCCGTGAGCGAATCCCACCCCATAGCAAGCGCTATCGCAACCGCGATAGGAACGAGCGTAAGGCTTTCCTCTAAAACGCCCGCGGTCGAGCTTAAAAACATCCCGAAAAGAACCATAACGGCGATAAGCATATAACGCCGGTTTTCGAATTTATTTACGATTACCGCCATCATATATTTTAAAACGCCGATTCGGTCGAGTATTAAAAACGTTCCGCCGACGAGCACGATAATCGCGATTATAGCAAGTCCGACGGACGCCTTATCGCTTGTAAAGGCAAGAACGGGCGAAGCCGCAACCTTCCATAAGGGAAGTCTGAATTCCGGGTGCTCGGTATACGTGCCTGCAATTACCGAACCGTTTTCGTCGACCTGAAATTCGCCGCGCGGTAAAAACTGAGTCAGAGCTCCTACTATAATAAGAATACCGAAGAGCAGCGCCGCAATGCCGAATAAGGTTTTTTTGTCAATATTAAGACCTTCCGCCTTTTTCTCTTTCTCACTCATTATTCTGTTCTCCTGCTAACAGTCTGATATATCTTTTAAAGAATATAATTCCGTTTTCAAGTCCGTCGATGGGAATTCTCTCGTCGGTGCCGTGGGCGAGCATAAGAATGTCGGGCGGCATAACGAAGGGCGAAAAACGGTATATACAGTCCGTGACGTTCTGATAGTGACGGGCGTCCGTAGCGCCCATAACAACAAAGGGAGCGGGAGCGCTCATACCGAACATACTGCTGCATATTTTTGAAATCGCCTTAAAAGACGGCGAATCCGTAGGCGATACGATTGAAGGCTCGTTTCCTCCGAGAAGCTTAACCTCGATATCCTTATTTCTTATAACCTTCCGTATATGCCTTTCGACGTCGGCGATAGTATTTCCGGGAAGAATACGGAAGTTTACCGTAGCCGTTGCCTTCTGGGGAAGGACGTTTGCCTGCGGACTTCCGCTTGACATCGTAACCGCTGTTGTCGTACGCATAACCGACGCGACGGCGGGAATGCTTGCAAGCACGGGTTTTAATATGGGCAGAAGCGAAGGCAGATTAGAGCCGACAAGGCGGACTAAATAGCTCGTATTTCTTGCCGCGGTGTCAACGATAACCTTCATTTCGGGAGTAATCCTTGCTTTGAACGGATGATTCTCGAGGTCAAGAATTGCCTTTGAAAGCTCGCCGAGAGCGGAGTGCTTCGGCGGAGCGGCGGAGTGACCGCCCTTTGCGTCGACGCTGATTTCAAAATCGCAGTACCCCTTTTCCGCGATTCCTACGCCCGCAAGCTTGTTATTGATAACGTAAGGGACGTTTAAGTCGAGAATCGCGCCTCCCTCATCGAGTACGCTTTCAAGCTGAACGCCCATTTCCTCGAGCGCCTTTGAAAGCATCGGCGCGGACGCGTATTCGGTATCGAGAAGCTCCTCGTTATAGCCGAGGCAGATTATTACGCTTCTTTCGGGTTCGAAGCCCTCTTCTAAAAGCGTTTCAACGCTTTCGAGTATTCCTACGACGTGGTTTTTCATATCCGTTGCGCCGCGTCCCCAGATATATCCGTCCTCAAGAACCCCGTCGAACGGGGGATAGGTCCAGTCGCCGAGCTTTTCCTCCTGAACGGGAACGACGTCCTGGTGACCTATTAGCGCAATCGGCTTCAGCGACGGGTCCGAGCCCTGCCATATATAGATTAACCCTGCGCGCCCGACGGTCTGCTTTATCAGCTTTTCGCTGAGCAGGGGATATTTTTCCCCAAATACCCTGTGAAGCTTTTCAAACTCGTCCCACTCGACGAGCTCCTCATCAGCGTTTGAAACGGTTTTACAGCGTATTGCCGCTCTGAGCGCTTCGGTGTATCTTTCAAGATTAACCGTTTCTTCGGGAAAATCAATTTTTTCTTCCTTTTTAGGACGGTAGAGCGCCGCGCGAACCGCATTTCCCGCGACCAGGAGCCCCGCTGCAGTCAATGCCGCAATTTTATATTTTTTGTTCATAACCCATTCCTCAATCAGTAAATAGATAAATATATTATAGCATATTACAAATTATAATAAAAGTACTATTTACAACAGAAAAACGCCTGTCGCCGCCGAGCGTTAGTATTTGTTTTATATTAATTAGAATTGAAATGTAATTTTTTTGAAACAGAAAAAGCTATGAGAGATTAGTTTGCAAAAAATGTGCATTTAACAATTATTATTGATATTTTAATGGATTTATGATATATTTTAATTACTATATGTGTTTAGAAAATAGCCAAACACAAACATTGATTATTTCTATAGGAGATTATTAGGATGAGCAAAAAGCCGAATAAAAAAAGATATATTTTTGGTAGTATAGCATTAATAGCTGTATCATTTGCAACTATGCCAATTATTATTAACAAATTGACAAATGTAATAGCTAAAGTGAAAAATGAACAAACACAAACCAATTATTCTGACGAACCGGAAATAGTAAAAATTGAAAGAGAGGATAATTAAATGAATACAGTAGAAGGAACAATGAATAAAATGTATGGCGGTATTAATCCGGCTGAAATGGCAGAAGGTATTATCCAATTGATTCAAAAAGAGTATAAAGATTTAGAGCGCCTTAATATTATGATTTT
>JAILGO010000117.1 GCA_024696725.1 Eubacterium sp.
TTTCATAGTATCAATTCCTTTCAAAAAAGAATAGAGTTATGATGATAATATACCACAAATATTATTAATTGTAAACTATAATGCGGAATAGGAGAAAATTCAACATTATAATACGCTTTCAACGTTCAGGTTCAGTATAGCATACGCCGAGTGACAAAAAGGTGACAAATTGTATTAATTATATAAACTTTAAAAGAATTCTTTATACCTTAATAATCTACGCTAAAAAACAGAGTGCATCCGAATGTATACGCTCTGTTTCTTATTATCATTCAGCTATAAGATGAAGCTTAAAGCTTTCTCCGTCATTTTGTGCACAATGACTCAAATCGAGTCCTGCGTACATAAGAAGCGCGCCCGAATAGCTTTCACCCGTTCCTTCGATGGTATAAACGGCTTCGGGAGCAAGACCCTCAAGCATAAGGTGAAAAATCTTGTTTTCCTCTTTTCTGATTCTTACAAGCGTAACGAGAGCTTCGCGTTTATCCTTAGATACAAACGACCAGGCGCACACAAATGCGTTATCCCACGGACATATAAGACGGTAAAGGCTTCCTGCGTGAATCAGGTCATAGTATTTATGATATTCCGCGACCTGTTCTTTAACAATACCCTGTTCGTCTTCGGTAAGCTTATTCGGGTCAAGCTCATAACCGAAGGTACCCCAGAGCGCAACGTCGCCTTTAGTACGGTAGCCGGTGCGCCTGCACGCTGAAACGTGCGCACCCATTACTGAAGCGGGATAACACAGAGAGGTACCGAATTGAATACTCAGCCTTTCAATCGGGTCGGTATTATCGCTCGTCCAGATTTGCGGAGAATAGTTAAGCATTCCGGGGTCGAAGCGGCCGCCTCCTCCGGAACAGTTTTCAAGCAGAAGGTCGGGATATTCACTTATAAGTCGGTTCTGCAATTCATACGTTCCGAGCACAAATCTATGGAAAAACTCACCGCTTTTTTCAGGGGGAAGCAGCGCAGAAGCCGCCTCGCTGATATTACGGTTAAAATCCCATTTAACGTAATCGACAGAATACTTGCCGAGAATACTATTAATCTGCGAGAAAATGTTTTCACGCACGTCGGGTCTTGAAACGTCAAGGACGTACTGTCGGCGTCCCACAGACGGCTTTCTTCCCTCTACGTGAACACACCAGTCGGGATGAGACCGATATAGCTCGCTATCGGGAGAAATCATTTCAGGCTCGTACCAGATTCCGAATTTCAGTCCCATTGAATGAACGCTGTCTATAAGCCTTCCGAGGTCGAGCTTTTTCTCATTTACAAACCAGTCGCCGAGACTGTTAGTGTCGTCGTTACGCTTTCCGAACCAGCCGTCGTCCATAACAAGCATTTCTATACCAAGCTCCTTTGCGCGCTCAGCGAATGAAATAAGCTTATCGGTATCGAAATCAAAGTATGCCGCCTCCCAGCTGTTTATCAGCAGAGGACGCTTTTCATTTTTCCATCTTCCGCGGATAAGATAAGAGTCGTAACAGCTGTGGAATATACGGCTCATTCCGCCGAGGCCTTCGGAAGAGAAAACATGAACCGCCTCGGGAGTTACAAAGCTTTCACCGGGGGCAAGCATCCAGCCGAAATCGGTAGGGTCAATACCCATTACAATACGCGTTGAGGAATTATGGTCTACCTCGGCGCAAATCGTAAAATTACCGCTGTAAATAAAGCTGAAGCCGTAAACGTTTCCGTAAGATTCCGTCGCGTCTTTTTCCGCAAGCGCGGCGAACGGATTATGGCTATGAGAGGACGAACCCCGTTTACTGTGTATTCCCTGAAGACCGTGCGCAAGCGGACGGCGTTCAAACTGTCTTTCTTTATTATGTCTTCCCCATAGCGTAATGAGATTATAGTTCATTGTAGGAAGGTCAATACAGCTGCTCAGAGCGCGCTCAAGCCTGACGGTACGATTACCTCTGTTGGTAAGACGGACGTGCTTCGAAATCACGTCGCAGTCGCTGAATACAGTATATATAAGAACTGCCTCTACCTCAGTTAACGGGTCCTTCATTATTATCTCGAGCGTTTCACACAGAGAGTCATCATCGGTATAGAGATGAGGTAATCCCGGCATATCGGGCTTGCCTGAAAAAATGCTGTGCGATACATAGCGGAGGTCGGTTGTACTGCTTCCGTCAGCACCGCGCACGCTGAGCGCAGAAACACGGAAATCCCCGCGTCCGTTCGTCGGGTATTCCATAGGAGCAACGTCGGTTGAAAAATCCGTATATTCGGGGTCGCTCGGGCTGAATGAAGCGTTTGTATGACGGAATGAAAGATTCCACAGATTATCGTCCGGCAGACGCCGTCCGTAGTAAAGATTTATTAAAAATCCTCCGTTATGAATACCGAGGACGTACGAGGTATTAGGAGTATCGAGTTTTATCGTTCGGTTTTTTTCATTATAAACAATGCTCATATAAAAACTCCTTATAAGTTTAATTTGTTTCTTTCTGACTGATACATTATATCACATAAAACCATATATGTACAGTACGATAAACTAAAATCACGCTTTAAAAGACACGTAACCGTCTGTTATTCTTACATTGTTCTGAAAAAATAAGCCCTACCGAAACGGTAAGGCTAATTTTTAATATTCAGTTATGCTTTTCCGCAGCGACGGGGTATCATAAAGCGTTCTTATATATCCGATTCGCCGCTTGTAAGATTAATTCTTTCCGTTCTCTTATTAAGCTTAGGCACCAGGATTTCTTTATAAAGAATAACAAGAATAGCCGCAAACGGGATAGCAAGAAGTATACCGAGCATTCCCGCAACCTTTCCGCCGAGAATAATAAGAACCAGTGTCCATACCGCAGGAATTCCGAGCGAGCCCTTAAAGAGTCTGGGTTTTATGACAAGACCGTCAAGAAGCTGAATAGCGCAGGCAAAGATTACAAACCACAGCGCGTTAATCGGC
Organism: Eubacterium sp.; assembly: GCA_024696725.1. Taxonomy (GTDB): domain Bacteria; phylum Bacillota; class Clostridia; order Oscillospirales; family Acutalibacteraceae; genus Eubacterium_R. Next base: position 2,939 of record JAILGO010000117.1, read on the forward strand.
TTGTCAAGAACAAGGAAGAAGGCGCCGAGCACTCCGCCTATTATCGGACCTACCGACGGTATAATATTTGTAATCGCTACTATAAGCGCAATCAGAGGAGCATACGGAAGTCTGAAAACGAGCATAAAAATCAGAGTCGCAACACCTACGATAAACGCGTCAAGAAGCGTACAGCCGAAATAGCTAAGGAAAATCTCGTGACAGCTTTTCCATATTTTATCGTTTTTGTCCGCGTTTTCTTTATTGATAAAGGCATAGCGGATTTTCAGAATAACGCCGATAAGCGTCTTTTTAGCGGCGAGGAAACAGAAGCCGAAAACGAGCCCGATTCCGATATTCAGGGCGCCCGTACCTATACTGCCTGCGGTATTAAGAATTGTTTTTGTATTGTTTTTAACGAAATCCACAAGCATCCCGAGAGACTCTTCAACAAGAGAGGATAAATTAGAAACGGTAATACTAATACCGATTTTTCCGAGTAGCTCCTCAGCCTTAACGAAAAGCCCGTCAAGCTTTGATAAATAGCTGTCCCAGTTTGTAACTAGCTTGCTGACGCTCTGTACGAGGGAAGGTATTAAAGCGACGAGAATCAGAACAAGTATAAGGATAATTAAAATAAGAGTAAGTATTACTCCGCCCGTGTGGCGTCCCGATTCCGATTTCACCTTCTTAAACAGCTTCTTTTCAAAAAAGCTTGATACGGGATTAAGCAGATAAGCTGTTATAATGCCGATAATTACAGGCGCAAGAAAAGCAAGCGCCGTTTTAATTGCGTGACCGACTGCCGGCAGATTAGCGATTATTACATAAAACAGAATAGCAACACACGCCGCAAACGTGTATGCAAACCAAGGCTTGGCAAGATATGTTTTCAGTTTTTTCATATTTCCCTCCGAGGATTATATTCTCAGTATTAATAATCAAACCGCTTAATCTTCACTTACACTTT
>JAILGO010000161.1 GCA_024696725.1 Eubacterium sp.
GACAAAAGCTCAAATTTGTTGTATAATATTACGGATTATATTGAAAGGATTTACCCATTATGGAATTAAACGATATTTTCAGCGCAATTATAAGAAATCTTACGCCGACTAACGAAAGGCTCGGCTTTAAGCTGAAGGAAAGAAGCGACGACGCTGTTATCTTCAGCGGAGATAAGGGCGTTTACCGTCTTATCCACGACTCAGAAAGTAACATTCTCAGCTTTGAATGCGCATACGGAGACGACGGCGGAGAAACCGAATTCAATACGATTTCAAGACTTCTCGTCGACCCCGACGATACCGACGAGCGCGAAGCGCGTTCGGTTTCAAACGACCTGAACGACGAGATTGAAAACCTTTTCAAGGTTAAAAAGCAGGTAAATCTCGACAAGGTCAAGATGCCGAAGGCCGTCGCAAAATCAAAGGCTAAAAGCGGAATTATAAGCTACGACGTCGATACTCTTGCAAACCGCTTCGGCGCGCTCTATCCCGAGTATAAAGATATTATCAAGCAAATGATAGTCGACTACGGCGAGTTCCTTCCCGAAACCTTTTTCAGAGAGTACGGAAACGAGAAGATTTTCGGTATTATCAAAAACGGTACCGAGCAGGAACAGAAAAAGCTTTTCAAGCTTCTCGGTGAAATATTTGAGGACGGAACTAACGAGGTTCAGGACGTTATCGCCGTTACGATTCTCGGCGAAATGAAGAACGACCCCGATATGATGGCGGTTGCCGACAGGTATATGACCGAATATATGGCCGGTCCCGTTCATGAGGTAAATAAGGTTACCGCGAAGAAAAACAAATATACTAAAAAGCTCGAAAATCCGCCCGCTTACAAGCCGAAGAAGAGAAAGAGCTTTTCACTTACCAACGCGCTTAACAATCCCCAGAACCAGAACTGATATTCATTGATATTCGAGGAGAATATATGAACAGAAAATTCATCTTGAAGGTGATAGCGCTTCCGCTCGTTGCCGCTGTCCTCTCGGGAATGTTTTTATTCTTACTTACCGACCGCAATACGAAGAATCTTTTCCCCGTAAAAGACGGCACGGTAATCGCATACTACGATAATCTTAAGCCGTCGGGCGAGTTCGTTCCCGTCGGGGAAGCTACGAAAAACTGTACTATAGGCGTAATCTCGGGCGAAAAGGACATACCCCTTTTATACGACGCGGATTATTCAAATATCCTTTACTCCGCTTCGCTTCGACCCGAGGGCTGCTTCCCGGGTGAGACCGGCTGCGCTTACATCAAGCTTCAAAGCGGAAACATCACGGCGTTCGGCACAAGCAAGCCCGTCGTTATAGCTACGTCAGACAGCGAGACCTCTTATACTTACACTGGCGAAAAGCTCTGTAAAAGCGAAGAGGAGGCGCTCAGTCTCCTTCCGAAAGAGAAAAGCTCTCTCGTAGTATACTACCGCGTTTCAAGAGGCATAGGAATAACGACGGATTACTATGCGCTTATATATAAGGAGGTGGAGTAATGGAGCTTTCAACCTCCCGTAAGCTTTTAAGCGTAATCTTTTCGATTATTATCGCGCTTTCCGTCTGCACGGCGACCGCCGCTCTTACGGCGACTCAGACTTTAACCAAGGATAGCTTTCTTATTAAACACGCCGTAAGCGACGAGCTTGTAGCGCAGTGTGAGGAGCAGCTTTCCGCCAAGTATAAAATGCTTGAGACGGAAACGGGTATACCTCAGAACGTATTTGAAACCGTAAAAAAAGAATACCCGGTGTCCGCTTCGCTGAAGACCGCCTTTCAGAACGTTTTCAGTAACGAGAGTCCCGAGCTTTACTCAAGAGATTTAGTCGATTACTTCGAAAGACTGTGCACCGACTATCTTGACGGAAATAAAATAAAGTACGATAAAAAGAACGTAAAAAACGCCGCCGAGGAAGCTGCATCTATTTTCAGCGAAACCGTAGGACTTCACAATATGGGCTCGGCGAGCGATAAAATTGAAGAATTCAAGGGACTTTGTACGCTCGTCTCCGCGGTTTCGGTTATCGCGGCAACGCTCTCAACGACAATGCTATTCCTTATATATTCAAATAAGAAAAAGCCTCAAATTTATATCCTCAGCGGAGCAAGCGGCGGTACGGCGGGAGCCGCGCTGAGCGCGCTTATATGCTATTTTAAATCCCCTGTCAGAAGCGTCGGCGTAGAGCCCGCAGTCTATAAAAGCCTGTTTACCGTTTCGCTGACGCGGTACTTTATGGTCCTTTTTGCGGTATCGGCGCTGCTCACGGTAACGCTGTGGCTCACAGACTTCTTTATCTACAAAAGCCAGCATAGTAAAGATAAATAAAAACAGAAGGCGACTGATTATTCGGTCGCCTTTTTATTTCACCGCGTTTTTGTTGTCATAATAATATCACAGCTAAACCGTTTTTTCAGACGGAGTAAACAGCTTACGCTCAGCAAACATATCGACAATTTTGCGCCTTTTGTTAACGATTGCGTTAATAAGTCGCTCTTTATCGTTATTTTTTTAACAATCTATTGTAGAAACTTACAAATATTATCCCCACACATTGACAAAAAGTTTAACATCTATATAATATATTTAACATATTTTTATATGAAATTTCAAACTTAAAGAGGTAAGAATTATGTCAAGAGTTTACAACTTCAGCGCAGGTCCCTCAACCCTTCCCGAAAGCGTGCTTCAAAAGGCGGGAGCGGAAATTATGGATTACAACGGCTCAGGTCAGAGCGTTATGGAAATGAGCCACCGTTCAAAGTGGTTCGACGATATTATCAAGGAAGCCGAGGTTCTCATGAGAGAGCTTTATAAAATCCCCGATAATTATAAGGTGCTCTTCCTTCAGGGCGGCGCTTCCGCACAGTTCTCCGCTATTCCGCTTAACTTTATGAACGGCAGCGGCAAGGCTGATTACATTATCACCGGTCAGTGGGCTAAGAAGGCTTTTCAGGAGGCTCAGAAGTACGGCGACGCAAAGGCTGTAGCTTCCTCGGCTGACAAGACCTTCAGCTATATTCCCAAGACGAAGCCCGAGGATTTCCGCGAAGACGCAGACTACGTATATATCTGTATGAATAACACAATCTACGGCACGGTTTACAAGGAGCTTCCTCCGGTAGGCGACAAGGTGCTTATTGCCGACGTTTCCTCCTGCGCTCTTTCCGAGCCGCTCGACATCAGCAAGTTCGGCGTTGTATACTTCGGCGCACAGAAGAACGTTGCTCCCGCAGGTCTTGTAGTAGCTATCATCCGCGAAGATTTACTCGGCAACGCAAGAGATATCACTCCCGTTATGATGAACTATAAAATTCAGGCGGACGCAGAGTCCCTTTACAACACTCCTCCCTGCTGGACGATTTATATCTGCAAGCTCGTGCTTGACTGGATTAAAGAGGAATTCGGCTCGCTCGACGCCATGAAGGCTCATAACGAGAAAAAGGCTAAAATCCTTTACGATTTCCTTGACAGCTCAAAGATGTTCCGCGGTACCGTAGTTCCCGAGGACAGAAGCCTTATGAACGTTCCCTTCGTAACCGACAGCGACGAGCTTAACGCTAAGTTCATTAAAGAGGCTACCGAGGCAGGCTTTGTAAACCTTAAGGGCCACAGAACCGTAGGCGGTATGAGAGCTTCTATCTATAACGCAATGCCTGTCGAGGGCGTTGAGAAACTCGTAGCATTTATGAAGGCATTTGAGGAGGCTAACGCATAATGTATAAAATCAAAACGCTTAACAAGATTTCAAACGTAGGTCTTTCAAAATTTGACAAGAGCAAGTATTCTTATGCCGACGATATTGAGAATCCCGACGCAATAATGGTACGCTCGGCTTCGATGCACGATATGGAAATGCCCGCTTCGCTTCTCGCTATCGCAAGAGCGGGCGCAGGCACGAACAATATTCCCGTAACGGAATGCGCGGACAAGGGCATAGTAGTATTCAACACTCCCGGCGCTAACGCGAACGCGGTTAAGGAGCTCGTTATCTTAGGTCTCCTCATCTCCTCGCGTAAGGTTACGAAGGCGCTCGACTGGTGTAAGACCATAAAGGACGAGGGCGACAACGTAGGCAAGACCGTAGAAAAGGGCAAGAGCGCTTTCGCAGGTCCCGAAATCAAGGGCAAAACGCTCGGCGTAATCGGTCTCGGCGCTATCGGCAGACTCGTCGCAGAGGCTGCGGTTGACCTCGGTATGACCGTTATCGGCTACGACCCCTTCCTTCCCGCAGACGCGGAGCTCAAGAGAGGAATTACGCTTAACAATAATCTCGACGAAATTTTCCCCGTCGCAGATTATATAACGCTTCACGTTCCGCTTAACGACGACACGAAGGAGCTTATCAATAAGGATTCTATCGAGAAAATGAAGAACACCGTCCGCATTATGAACTTTGCGCGCGGCGCTCTCGCTAACAGTGCCGACGTAGTCGACGCTCTTGATGACGGAAGACTCGCGGCTTACGTTACCGACTTCCCCGACGCAGAGCTTATCGGCGTTGACGGAGTCGTAGCTCTCCCCCATCTCGGCGCTTCAACTCCCGAGAGCGAGGAAAACTGCGCGGCTATGGGCGCGCTCGAGCTTATTGATTTCCTTGAAAACGGAAATATTAAAAACTCCGTAAATATGCCTAACGTAAGCGTTGAAAAGTCGGGCTCGGTAAGAATTACGGTCATCCATAAAAACCAGCCGACAATGATTTCAACGATTACCGACACGATTTCAAAGGACGGCGTAAACATTGCCGCATTTGAGGACAAGAACAGAGGCGCGATTGCTTACTCCATTATCGACTGCGACACAAACGTTTCCAACGCGGTTGTAGGCGATATTGAAAAAATCGACGGCGTAATCAAGGTAAGAGTTATAAAATAATAACAGAATAAAAGCTGTGCGAAAGCACAGCTTTTATTTTTGTTCGGGCTTAAACCTTCTTATCATTTTTTCCGAAGCGGGCATAAGCGCAACCGCCGTTACTGCGGTGAAAAGCAGGCAAAACGCAAGCTGTTCTCTCACTCTCATATCTCCGAGCGGCGTTTTTTCAATAGCGATAAAGGCTATGCGCTGAGTGTAGTAAAGAGTAATGCTTAGTCGCCCGAGAAGATAAATAAGCCTATTGTTAAAGCATTTGCTGAAATATGTAACCTCGCTGAGCGAGAGCGTAACCGCCGCCGCGAGCGAATAATAAGCATACGCTTCATAGTAATACGGCAAATTCGACACCGTATATGCAAGCGGGAACGCGTAGCAAAGAATTTCCGCGGCAGTGAGAGCAATCCTCTGCGGCGTTCGGAAACTCTGACGCTTCAGGCGATTTGAGAGCTCAAAGCAGAAAGCTCCGCCGCAAATTTCCGCAAAGGCTCTAAGGTACGCTTTGGGGAAAGAATCATTAAGCAACCATCTCTGAGCTCCGCCGAGCTTTCCGTCCGTGTGAATCATAAAGCCTATTGAAAGAACGGCGATAACCGGACAGGCGAGCTGGGTAAAATATTTTTTGTATCTTAACGCAAACGGATAAATAATCAGCATCGTAATAAGCATCGCCGCAACGTACCACTCGGGACCTATCAGCCGCTGACGGTATATCCCCGACCCCTGAATAAAGAAAAAATTGGGTAGCGTATCAAGTATAAACAGCAGGCTTTCTTTCGTGCTGCGTTCGCCGACCGCAAGCGAAAGTGAAAGGCAAATAACGTAAACCGCAAGATGATAGGGCAGAACGGTACGCAGCTTTTTATACATAAACCGTTTCGTTTCAAAAGGTATATTTTTCACCTCACCGCTGCGGGCGGCGCTGTCAGCAAGAAAATAACCCGAAACGAGAAAAAAGAATTCAACGCCGATTCTTCCCCGTCCGAAAAATTCAAAGGGCGCCGACAGCTTTATTCCTATTGTATTATTACAGTGAAACAGAATAACGACTGCGCAGAAAACGAAGCGCATTAATTCGATTTTTCCGTTTCTTTTCGTACTCATTCCTTCACCGCCCTTCGCATATAAGTACTAAAAGCGGTATATATACAACAAAAAGCGGCTCGCTGTTAAGCGAGTCGCGTGCTCTGTCAGTTAATTATTTCTCTTAACACAAGAATCTCGTCGGGGTTAAGCTGCTTCGCGAATTCGTTAAGACTTACGAACGCGTAACGCTCGTCGAGCATAACAATTTTTGAATATTCTCCCGCGATATACGGAACGAAGCTGTTAGCGAAGGAATCCTTTAAAACGAGAAGCGTTTTTCCGTTTCCGTTTTTATTTTCAATCTCAACGACTCCGTGGTTTCCGCCCTGAAATACGTTATATTTATCCTTGGTTTCAAGCGCTTTATAATCGTAGAAATCAATAGTCTTTCCGTCGGCTGTTACGCTTAGCTCAGGCACGGACGGAAGCCCGATTTCGTCAACGCCCTTAAAGGTCGGGACCTTGGAATAGAGAGTACCGCGGAAGTCCCCGCTTACGGTTTTTACTCCGAAGCTTTCGAGCGGCTTCGCCTGAACTCCCCTCGCCTTACAGAACTCCGTATAAGCAAGATACGCGCCGTTATAATTCCAGTGATGGTCGGTTTTATAATAGCAGTCGGGAGAAGCGAGAACGCCTCTTAAATCAAGCGCTGTTGCGGCGGGAAGCCGTTTTGTAAGCCCGGCATAAAGCGAGTCGTAATCGTACATTACTGCGCCCTTCGGAAGCTCGCTTTTAAGCTCAACTCCTGCCGAGGGAACGTACATAACGTAGGTCTTACGCTCCTCAGCCGCGGCGTTGACCTTAAGCGCGTACGCCTTAAGCGCCTTGACGTCGATGTCCGCGGCGGTTGTCTTTTGTATAAGCCGCCCGCTCTTACAGATATACGCGCCGCCTATATCCCTCTGACCGACGGCGAAGCGAAGCCCCGTCTGTAAATATACAAGCTCCTCCCTGAGCGGGAACTGGTCCGAAAGATAGCTTTCCAAATCTTCCTGAAAGCTGCCGTCCCTGATTTTGCGCGATATTCCGTCTCTCGTCATAAGACTTCTGTTTTCCTGCTCCGAGGTCGCTCTGTCAGGCATAATGAATATTGACGAAGCGATTACCGCGGGAACAAGAACGAATAATATAAGTAATATCTTTTTCATGCTCCCACCTCAGAATCTGAAATACAAGAACGGATTATAGCTGTCGCCGATAAGCATTAAGACGGAGAGAAGAATAATTATTCCGCCGACGATAAGCTTAACCGTAAATGAATCCGTAATACGTTTGAATATCCGTTTCGGTATATCGGTCGAAAGCAGTATTCCCGAAACGAGAACGACTGCATAGGATTTAAGATAGTATATAAAGTCCGCGCTGTACGCTCCGTTTGTGCCGAAGAGCGACGCGAAGTATTTTGAAAGCGCGCCGAAATCCTCGTTCGCGAAGATTACCCACGAAACGAGTACGAAAAGCATAGTGTAAATATGTGCGAAAGCCGACGGGAGCTTTTTGAGGAGCTTTAAAAGGAACAGCTTTTCCGCTACAAGAAGCACGAAGAAATACAGTCCCCATAAAACAAAGTTCCAGCCCGCGCCGTGCCAGAGCCCCGTTAAGAACCACACGATAAAAAGGTTTAAAATCTGACGCGCGATTCCCTTTCTGTTACCTCCGAGAGGTATGTATACGTATTCCCTGAACCACGTTCCGAGCGAGATGTGCCATCTGCGCCAGAATTCCGTTATGCTCTTTGACATATACGGATAATTAAAGTTTTCACAAAGCTCAAAGCCGAGTATACGTCCGAGACCTATCGCCATATCGGAATAACCCGAGAAGTCAAAATAAATCTGAAGCGCGAACGCAACTGCGCCGAGCCACGCGACCGCCGCGGTGTTTCCGCTCTGAGACGAAATTTCCTCCCAAAGAGCGCCCGCCTGATTGGCGAGAAGCACCTTCTTGCCGAGACCGAGAGAAAACCTGAGAGCGCCGCTGAGCGCCTTGTCGGGATTTACCGCGCGCTGTCTTATATCTATCTGATTCTCAATGTCCGCGTATCTTACTATCGGTCCCGCGATAAGCTGAGGGAACATACAGATATACATTCCGAAGCTTATTATATTATGCTGAGCCTTAACCTTTTTTCTGTAGACGTCGATAGTATAGGAGAGCGTCTGGAAGGTATAAAACGAAATACCTATCGGAAGCGCAATTCCGAGCGGACGCAAACTAAGACCGCCGACGGCGTCGGCAGTCTCAATAATAAAGTCGGTATATTTAAAAAAGCAAAGCAAGCCTATATTTACAACAACGGATAAAACAAGCACCGCCGTTCTTCCTTTAGACTTATTCTTCCTTTCAAGCCGTTCAAGCGCCAGTCCGTTACAGTAATCAAACACCGTTGAAAAAAGCATAATGAGCACGTATATCGGCTCTCCCCACGCATAGAAAACGAGGGAGGCGATAAACAGTATTCCGTTTTTAGCCTTTTTCGGCGCAAGATAGTACAGACCGAGCGTTACCGGCAGAAACAGAAGCAGGAACACAAAGCTGCTGAATACCAAAATTAATCTCCGTTAAAAAATGCGTGGAACGCGTCCGAAACCTTAGCCGCCTCGTCGCAGGCAATAAGCGCCGCGCAGTTACCCTCGACCTCAACTCTTGCGCCGTCAAGCTTTTTGAGCTGAGTTTTATCGTAGGTTGAATAGAGCGACTTGCGCTTTGCGAGATGTGCCTCAAGCGATTGACGCGCCTCGGTAATATCCGCCGCGTTTTTAACCTGAATTACCGCAAGCTCGTCGGCGTTACCCGTTCCGTTAGTCGCGTAATAGATAAAGAACGACTCAACCTTTGAGTAGTCCATATCCGAAACGTTTGTAAAGAGAACGTCCGCGTCCTCGTCCTCGGAGCTGACGTAGCTCATTTCCTCAAACCTCGTCGTAGCGCCTTCCATAGCGCCCTTAAGGTCGTACATACTTACCGCCGTCTGCTGAGAGCCTCCGCCCGAGCACGAGCAGAGAACGAGCGCAAGCGCCGCGATAATACCGATTGCCGAAATAATACTCTTTCTCATCTTTTACCCCACTGAAGTTTTATTATAATAGTTTTCCATTGCCTTCGAAATTGCCTTTTCTACCCTTGAAGCAGTCTTTTCGTCGACCTCGGTAGAAGCTTCGTTAAAGAAATTAATATAGAAGCAAAGAACGTACTTTGAATCCTCGTTAAGCATCCAGTCAAAGCTCAGCGAAAAGTCATCGCTCATCTCGAACTGCTGCATAAGCTGCTCAACCATATACTGAGCCTTTTTCTCGTTCTTTTCGTTAATCTCGGTTTTGAAGGTACAGCTTATAACCGACTTTCTGTTTATGATAGCGTCGGTCAGCCATGCGGGAATAGCGTAGATATCGTCAAGCTCGTCACAGATTGAGAATATGTAGTTATACTTTTTACCCGTTGCCGCGGGGAAATACTCTCTCGTCCAGTCGTGTCCCTGAGCGCAGCGGTTATCGTCCATATTAAAGTTCTGATAATTCGAGGACTCGTTATCCATATAACAGTCGGTGTGGTACCAGCCGTCGTCAAGCTTTACCAAATCCCACGAATGTGTTAAATCGGACGAGTGAACTACCTTACACTCGATACCGAGCATCTGCATAAACATTCTGAACGTCGTAGCATATCCTACGCATACCGCGCTTCTGTACTTAAGCACGTCGTGCGGATTATCGTTATCGCCGTTTCTTGTCGGGATAACTGTAAGGATACCCGTGTTGCTCGTAAGCTTAGCGGTAAGCCAGACGTAAACCGCCTTTTCCTTTTCGAAATCGCTCATTCCGTCGGTAATGATTTCGTCGAGGACCTCCTTCGCCATATCGAGCGTTTCCTTCTGAATATCGTCAAGCTTTGACGTATCGCCCGAAATGTATGCGTCGGAAATCGGAAGAGTCGACTTAATCGTATACGTACCTGCGATTGTAACGTCGTCCTCCTGGTTAACGTCCTCTGCGAAGCCCTGCATTTCATTAATCTTGTCTACTGTCTTTTTCTGGCTTATAAGCGTTACCGCTGAAAGCGCAACGCTGATACAAAGAAACAGCGAAATAAACACCATAAAGCCTGTCATTTTCTTTTCGTTCATTTTAAAAATCTCCCGGGTATAAATAATATTGCGGAATTGTTATATCACAATAAATATACAAAAGTCAACAGATATTTTGTTAAAACAACAAAAAATTACGGCTGCATAAGCAGCCGTATTATTTTCGGTTAACCTACGTTTGTAAGGTGCTGCTCCTTATCGCCCTTTACAAACTGCTTATAGCCGTATTTCTTCTTTACGGCTTTAAGATTACAGTCGACGTTTCCGACGGTGAGGTTTGTAATAAACTTCGCCGCGTCGCTGTCGTACTTATACATACCGTGAATAATGCCCTTGATAAAGAAAGTATTATTCGGAAGAAGACAGGTTTTAGCGTTAATAACCTTATCGGGCGAAACGTATTTACCCTTCGCCTTTTTGCCCTTAAGCTTCTTTCCGTAAGGCGCAACCGTAGCGCCTACCGAAGCGTATTTTGTATCAATGAGAAGGTCGGTATGGTTACTGTATTTAGAGGTAAGCGGAAGTCCGCCCGTTCCGTAGTTTGCAATAACCGCAACCTGTGCGCCGTGCTTTTTAACGTACTTAAGGTTCTTTTTGAATCTTCCCTGTACCTTGTGGTATCTTTTGATTTTCTTATAGAGACCGCTGCTCTTGTCAAGGTAGCCGATTTTAACCATCTTCTTAACGCAGGCGTCGAACTGAGAATACGGAATAACCTCCCAGAACGCGGGGATGTTTCCTATCCACGGCTTAAGCACCTTGATATAGAACTGCCTGCGGCGCGCCTTGTTGTTTAAAACGTCCTTCTGAAGATTGTCGAGACCGTTGGCGATTCTGTCGTCGCCGATAGCGGAAATAGCCTTAAACAGCGTTTCCTTATCGCCGCCCTGGAAATCCTGTTCCATATTCTTAAGATACGGAAGCACCTTCTTCTTGTCGGTCTGTAAATCGAACTTAAACGCTCTCGCTACGTCGGCGCCGAGATATGCGGGATTAAGAAGAATATAGCGCTCAACGTCGTTCTTTTTCTTGTACTTGTCAAGATACGCGCTCATTACAGCGCCGCCGAGAGAAAGCGCGCAGATAGAAACCTTTTTGGCGCCCGTTTTCTTCTTAACGGCAACGATAAATTTTCTTAAATTATCCGCGGTTTTACACATATCCACACGCCAGTCATAGTTAAACGCGTAGACGTTTTTAGCTCCGATTTCGTCGCTGCACTGACGGGCAATAACGGGAATCGAAAAGTCGCGCATCGTGAGGTAATCCCTGTGCTTTGAAAGCGGCTCCTCCCAATAGGTTTTTATTCCCTGACCTTTTATCCTGTTACCGTTTTTATCGAAGTTAAGGTTAGTGTTTTTAAAGTACGTACCGAGAGCGTCGAAAAGCTCGTCGTAGTCGGGCGTCTGTTCCTCGGTAAAGAGCTTAAGAACGTTGTTGAGGATAGCCTCATTTTTAGCCATAGCCTTAACGTCGAGACCGAACTGAGGTATCTGAACCTCGTTCTCGGTTCCCATATACTGAAAGATGTCGCTTCCGCCGAGACCGTGAAGAACGATAACGGGCGTTACGTTTTTAGACTTCGCAAACGCAACGGTTGACGTCGAAAAAGCCATAATAAACGCAAGAATTACGCATATCAGTTTTGTGATTTTTTTCATATTATTACCCCTTTTACTCATCGCTGTATTTTTGCATTTTAATATCAAGATGCCTTATGTCTATATAATCGGGAAGTCCGCCCCTGAACGGCGTCTGGGTCGTTCCCCTTATAAGAGGTTTAAGATAGGTAACCATTTCCTGCGTAACGTCGTTACCCTCGGGAGTTATCCAGTCGACCGGTACGGTCTTTTCCCGATTCGCAACTACCGACACGTCCTCGGTTCCGTACTCAACGCAGTACGGCTTGTTTGAGGTACGGCGAAGGGTTGAGAAAACTCCGGACTTTCCCTCCTCGGCGGCTCTTACGGCTACCGAGCCGAGATTAAACGCCTCGCTCACGTCGCAAAGCGAAACTATATGTCCCGCGCTTCGCTGAAGCACGCTCGGCTCAAGCGCTCTGACCTTACATCCGATTTCCTTTTCAACAACGGTTTTAAGATACGCGCCCGTTCCGCTCAGTCTCGCGTGACCGAACTGGTCGTCGCCCTTGTCCTCGGCGGCGGATATATAATTACCGTCTCCGTCTCTTATTCCCTCGCTTACAACAACGATAACGGAGTTGTATTCGCTGAGCTTTTCCTTGACGTCGTTTACGAAACGCCCGACCGAAAACGGAACCTCGGGAAGATAAACGAGGTGAGGCGCGGGCATATCGTCCTGACGGGCAAGCACCGACGAGGCGGCAAGCCAGCCCGCGTCGCGTCCCATAGCCTCAATGATGTGAACCGATTTTATCGAATAAATGCTCGTATCGTAGGCGACCTCTCTTACGCAGGCGGCTATATACTTTGCCGCGGAGCCGAAGCCGGGAGAGTGGTCGATACCCACGAGGTCGTTGTCAATCGTTTTCGGTATACCGACGATTCTTATATCGCTTCCGGTTTTTTCGGCATAATCCGAAAGCTTCTTTACGGTATCCATTGAGTCATTACCGCCGATATAGATAAAATAGCCTATACCGTACTGCTCAAATCTTTCAAAAACCTTTTTATATTCTTCCTCGCTACCCGAAAGCTTATAGCGACAGGAGCCGAGGAACATAGCCGGCGAGTGCTTAAGGCGGTTAAGCTCGTAGGGAAGGTTCCTGAATATAGCCGAAAGGCTCATAACGTTATCCTCTAAAAGGCCCTCGATACCGTGCACCATACCGTATATCGTTCCGATTTTTTCGCTTTGCAGTCCGTATTCTATCGCGCCCGCAAGGCTTGAGTTAATTACGGCAGTCGGTCCTCCCGACTGGCCGATTATCATATTTTTTACCATTTGGTTTCTCCGTAACACAGTAGTACCAGTTAATTATAACAAAATAATATTCATTATTCAATACTCTAAAAAGCTATATTAATATAAATAATTTACAATTGTGTCCTGTAATTCATATTTTTTCACTTAACTATTGCATTTCAGCGGTATAAAGTGTTAAAATATATGAGTAAAAAATCTTGGAGGTCGTATTTATGAAAGAAGAAAACAGAAAATACGCTGAAGAGGCTTATGAAATAGTAAGCGACGCGGCGTTAAAAATCGGCTCAAGGCTTCCCGGCTCCGAGGGCGAAACGAAGTTCCACCGTTATATGCAGGATAAGCTCAGAGCTATCGGCATTACGCCTAAAGAGGAAGAGTTTGCGGTTTCTCCGCGCTCGGGTATCGGCGGACTTCCCTACGCAGGCTACGCAGGAGCAATTATAAGTATTGCCTGCCTCCTTGCGTTTGAGCTTCCTACGCTCTGGTTCGGCGTTGCGTTTTTTGCAATTCTCTCGACCTGCTGGCTGATTTTCAGCTGCTTCCTCTACAAAACCTGGTTCGATATGTTCTTCCCTCAGGAAATCTCGCGTAACTCCTACGGCGTTCTCGAGCCCGAAAACGGCGAGGCGGAATATACGATTATCATTTCGGGACATACGGATACAAGCTGGTGCTGGCGCCATTCCGAGCACGCTTATAAATATAAGGACAGTCTCCGCGGCGTAATCGAAACCTACGCAAAGGTCGGCTTCGGCGCAGTATGCTATTTCCTTATAGTATTCTTTTCAATCTTTATGGCTGTAATTCAGGCAATTACCCTTTTCAAGGGCGCGAACGATTTCGGCTTTTCAATGTTCCTTGCAAGTCCAGGTTACCAGGTATTCTTTAAGATTATGCACTTCGTTCCGCTCGTAACGGCTCTCGGCTGCTGCTTCGTAGCTATGTGGAACGACCCTCACGGCAAGAACGCCTCCCGCGGCGCTATGGATAACGCGACGGGTATCGCTCTTTCCTACGAGGTAATGAAATACTTTAAGGAAAATCCCGATAAAATGCCCAAAAACTGCCGTATTATTGACCTTAACGTCGGCTCTGAGGAGTCGGGTTTAAGAGGCTCAATGTACTTTGCTCAGGAGCATAAGGGCGACGAGCTCATAAAGAACGCATGGAATATCAATATCGACTCCGTAGCGGATAAGGATTACTTCGAGGTCGTAATTAAGGACGACTGGCAGGGCTGCCGCTTCGATACCGATTTAGAGAAGATGTTCAAGGAGACATTTAACGAGCTTGAAATTCCGAGCAAGTCAAAGGACCACTGTATCCATAACCCCGTCGGCGGCTGCGACAGTACGCCTATGACGAGAGCGGGAATCAAGTCCGTTACCTTTGCGGCGCAGAACCCGATGCTTACCTATTACTATCACACCTGGCGCGATATGCCCGACCGCTTCGAGGTTGAAACCGTCGGCGACGGCTTTGACGTGGTGCTCGGCGTAATTGATAAAATCGCCGCGTTCCAGGAAGCGAACGGCTATAACGGTCCTCAGAAAAAAGCTAAATAATTACATAAAAAACGGCACGGTTTTCCGTGCCGTTTATTTTATTCTGCCGAAAATCTGAATTCGGTTACAGTTTTGAATTCCTCATTTGCTTTAACGTAGCGCGACGGAAAGTTCTTACAGTTTACCGTATCGGGATAAAACTGCGTCTCAAGCGCCGCCCCGCGTCTGTAGGTTACGAGGCTGTCGCCCTTTCCGACCGTATAGTCCTTTGAAAGCCAGCCGCCGCAATAGAGCTGAAGTCCCGGTAAATCCGTGTATACCTCAAGCCTTCTTCCGCTCTTTTCCTCGCTGAGCTCCGCCGCCTTTCTCATCTCGCCGTTATAGCCTCTCAGACAGTAGTTATTATCGTAGCCTATGCCCTCGATTATCGCATCAAACGGCTCGTCAATTCTGTCGCCGATTTTATGCGGAGTCGTAAAGTCCATCATCGTCCCCTTAACCTCGCAGATTTCGCCCGTCGGAAGCTGGTCGCCGTCGGTTTCGGTAAAGTAGTCGGCGTTAATCATAAGAGTATGGTTTTCAACCGTAGCGCTGCTGTCGCCCGAGAGATTGAAGTAGGCGTGGTTAGTCGGGTTAGCTACGGTGTTTTCGTCGCAGAGCACGGTGTATTCAATGCGTAAAACGCAGTCGTCGGTAAACGTATATTTAACCTTCATATTAAAATTACCGGGGAAGCCGTCCTCGCCGTCGGGTGAAAAACGGCTGAAGGTTACGTAATCGTCTCCGACCTCGTCAACCTCCCACAGCGTAAACGAAAACCGTCCGCCGCCGTGTAGCGTCCAGGTTCCCTGATTTCTCGGGGTGTAGTGAACCTTGCCGCCGAAGGTAAACCTTCCGTCGCGGATACGGTTCGCCCATCTTCCTACTACAAGTCCCTGATAGCCGTAATCGGGATTTGTATAATATTCAGGCTCGTCGAAGCCGAGCACGACGTCCGCAAGAACTCCGTTTCTGTCGGGAACGCAAAGCGACTGAATTCCCGCGCCGAGAGTCATAAGCTTAACGTACGCTCCGTTTTTATTCGTTACCGTGTATATATCAACGGGCTTGCCGCCGTCGATATATCCGAACAGGGATTTTTCTACACTCATTTTTATTCTCCTTTCGGGTGATAAATTAATTATATCTTAAATATTAATTAATTTCAATAGTATTGACTTTTTAAGTCTTTAATATATAATAACATTACAAAATAGTTACAAGAGGTAAGCTATGGAATTTATTATTTCAGTTATGCGGTATATCGCTCCCGCAGCCGCGATAATCATTCTCGGCGCAAGCGTTATTTCGCTTTTCAGAAACAGACCGAGGGTACACACTCTTGCAAGGCTTGTCGACCAGAACGACGGCTCTATTATAAATATTACCCACTGGGAAACCTCGATAGGTAAAAGCCGTTCAAACGATATCGTGCTTAACTTCCCCGCCGTTGCGCGTTTTCACGCCGTTATAGCTAAAAAGCGCCGTGACTGGGTTATTACCGATACCTCAAACCGCACCTCGAAAATCACCGTAAACGGCGAGGATATCGAGGGAAGTGCAGTGCTTGAAAACGGCGACGTAATAGAAATCGGCTCAATTCCTATGAAGTTTGAATGCGACGAGGCGCTCTCGGCGGTTACAAGACAGCAGATAAGAAGCGCGGTAAGTCAGCCGCGTTCAAAAGCCGTCGCTTACGGCGTGCTTGTCGATATAAAAACCAAGCGTCCCGTT
>JAILGO010000013.1 GCA_024696725.1 Eubacterium sp.
ATAAATTTTAATTTATAGTAGAAATTATATTTTCTATGTGTTATAATATTTTATTAAGTAATCCGTAAAGGAGAATAACTATGGATAATTATCAGGAAATCGGCGCACGCCTCAGAGAATTGCGCGAGGCTTGCGACTATACGATTGAGGAGCTTGCGGCAGAGCTCGGTATCGACCCTCAGGTCTATGCGTCTTATGAGGAAAACGGAAAAGACGTGCCTATTAGCGTGATATATGAAATCGCTCAGAAGTTCAAGGTCGATTTCACCGAGATTATTACGGGCAATACCGCGTGGCTTGACACATATCATCTTATCCGCAGAGGCGGCGGTAAGAACGTAAACCGTAACCCCGAATATCATTTTGAGGATTTGGCTTACCGTTACGGTAATAAAATAATGCAGCCGCTTCTCGTTACGCTTGAGCCTACTGACGACCCCGCTAAGCTCATAACCCATAACGGTCAGGAATTTAACCTTGTGCTTGAGGGCGTGGTTATCATTACACTCGGCAATAAGGAGATTACTATGAATCCCGGTGATTCCATTTATTTCAATCCTAAAATTCCGCACGGTCAGCGCTGCGGAAGCGACGTGAAGGCGCGCTTCCTTACCGTAATTGCAGAATAGCGCTGAAAAGGAGAATTAACAATGGACTATTTGTTAAAGAAATTTCTTCCTCAGATTGAGTTTTCAAGCTATGAGGAATTTCACGATAAGTTTACTATTAATGTACCCGAGGATTTTAATTTCGGCTATGATGTCGTTGACGCCTGGGCGGAAGCGGAACCTGAAAAGCGCGCGCTTCTATGGGTGAACGAGGAAGACGAGGAGCGTTGCTTCACGTTTACGGATATAAAGCGCCTTTCTAATAAAACCGCTAATTTCTTTAAAAGCCTCGGTCTTAAAAAGGGCGACGTAGTAATGATGATTCTTCGCCGTAGGTGGGAATACTGGGTTTGCGCAACCGCGTTACATAAGCTCGGCGTTATTCTCATTCCCGCAACGCTTCAGCTCACTAAAAAGGATATCGTTTTCAGAGGCAACGCCGCAAAGGTAAAGGCTGTTGTCTGTGTTGACGACAGCTTTGTAGTTGAACAGATGGAGCTTTCCTGTCCCGAGATTCCTTCGCTCGAAAACAGAATTCTTGTCGGAAAAAAGCGCGAGGGCTGGCTTGATTTTCACGAGGAAATTGAGAAGTTTTCCGATGAGCTTCCCCGTCCGACAGGGGACGAGGCAACCCGATGGGACGACGTTATGCTTGTATATTTCACAAGCGGAACTACGGGTATGCCTAAACTTGTTCAGCATAATTTTGCCTATCCTCTCGGCCATATCGTTACCGCTAAGTATTGGCAGCACGTTGAGGAAAATCGTCTCCACATGAGCGTATCCGATTCCGGTTGGGCTAAGTTCGGCTGGGGTAAGATTTACGGTCAGTGGATTTGCGGCGCTACTATTTTCTGTTACGATATGATAGGAAGGTTTAATCCTAAAAATCTTCTTTCAAAGGTTGAAAAATATAAGGTAACTACCTTCTGCGTTCCCCCTACGATGTACCGTTTTATGCTTCAGGAGGATTTATCACAGTTCGATTTATCCTGTCTGCATCACTGTGCAACAGCGGGCGAGCCTCTTAATCCCGAGGTTGTAAAAAAGTGGAAGGAGCTTGTCGGTCATCAGATTTACGAGGGCTTCGGTCAGACTGAGGGTCCTGTTCTTATGGCTAATTTCGGCAGCGAGTGGTTTGAGCCGATTCAGGGTTCAACCGGAAAGCCGAATCCGCTCTTCGATATTCAGCTACTCGACGCCGACGGAAATATCTGTGAGGACGGCGAGGAGGGCTCGCTTACTATTATGGACGTTAAGCATCATCCGCCCGTCGGTCTTTTCACGGGATACTATAAGAATCCCGAAATGACTGAGGAAAAGCTCGGAGGCGTAGGTTATAATACGGGCGACGTGCTCTGGAGAGACAGCGACGGCTATTATCGCTTTGTCGGAAGAAATGACGACGTTATAAAATGCTCGGGTTACCGTATCGGTCCGTTTGAGGTTGAGTCTGCTCTCGTAGCGCATGACGCTGTTGTGGAATGTGCTATTACCGGCGCTCCCGACCCGATTCGCGGTCAGATAGTTAAGGCGACGGTAGTTCTTGCAAAGGGTTATACGCCCTCGGACGAGCTTACCAAGGATTTACAGACTCACGTTAAGCACATGACCGCACCGTATAAGTATCCGCGTATTATCGAGTACGTTGACGAGCTTCCCAAAACCGTCGGCGGAAAGATTAAGCGTGCTGAAATCAGAAAAACAGACGAGCAATCCTTTAACAGCTCAAAATAATAAACAGGGCTGCTTTTTGCAGCCCTTATTGTATTATAAAGGGTGATAATATGATATTTGACAGATGGATGGAATATATAAAAGACGAGGTTAAAATTACCTCGCTTGTAATTCCCGGCGCTCATAACGCAGGAAGCTACGGTATGAGCTTTATGGCTGAATGTCAGAAGGACACGCTGCTTACTCAGTTTAATTACGGTATCCGCCATTACTGTCTGAGACTGAATACCGACAGAAGGGGAAATATAGTTATCGCGCACGGTATATCGAAGGGAGACCTTTTTGATAACGTGCTGAGCGATATAAGGCAGATGCTGATAAACAGTAATGAAATCCTGCTTCTTGATATTCAGGAGTATTACGACCAGAAGTTCGGTCCCGTTACTCTGAAATTCAAGGCTGATAAAGATAAGGTAAATTCAATGCTCGCTCACTATATTGAGCCTGAAAAATACGCATATTATGATTTTGATAATATAAAAGATGTTACAATCGGCGATATAAAAAAAGCCGGAAAGCGTTATATACTGATTAACGAATTTGAGGAATACGATTACAGCAGAAGCTGTGAGAGCATTCGTCCGTGGGAAAAACCGGTCAACAGCGCTAAAGCAGAGCAGTTCGCGGCTGAAACGTTGCGCTTCTTTGACGATTATAAAACCGACGGTCTGTATTGGTTCCAGGTTCAGCAAACACCGAATATCGGTACGCCTATAGGTCTCACTCCGCCGTATAAGCTCGACGAGGATTTAAGAAAGTATTATAAATCCATAATAAAGGGAATTGAAGAGAACCCGTTTTATCTTGAGTCGGCTAATATTATAGCGGGAGACTTTATGACGAGAGATTATATGAAGTCCTCCGAGATACTTCGGCTTAATGCACTGAAGGGAAACGTTAAGGAGGGACTCGTTGACGAATTCCTTAAGGGAATAGAATATTAAAAAAGGTCAGGACGCTTGTCCTGACCTTTTGATTTAGTAATTACATACAGGTATAACCGCCGTCGATAGCGAGGTTTGTGCCTGTAACGTAGCTTGACGCCTGTGAAGCGAAGAATAATGTCGCTGTGTCAAGCTCGCCCTCGTCGCCGTATCTTTCCATAGGAATCATAGTCTTAGCGTTCTGCTGGAAGAAATCGGAGTTGAGAGTTTCTCTCGTTAAATCGGTGTAGAAGTAACCGGGGCAGATTGAGTTAACGGTGATACCGTATTTACCCCATTCAGCCGCGAGAGCTCTTGTAAGGTTAACAACGCCGCCCTTAGCTGCGTGATAGGGAGCTGAGCCGGCAATCTTGTTACCTACAAGACCGTACATTGAAGCAATATTAATGATTCTTCCGTACTTTGCGGGAATCATAGCCTGCTTAGCAACTGCTCTTGCAACTCTGAAGGAGCCGAAAAGGTCGATATTGCACTCGTTGCCGAACTGCTCGTCCGTAATATCCTCAGCGGGAGCAACTGCGCCTGTACCTGCGTTGTTAATTAAAATATCAATTCTTCCGAAGTGCTCAAGAGCCTTGGCAACAGTCTCGTCAACATTGGCTGTATCAGTAATGTCGCACTTAAGAGCAAGAGCGTCAACGCCGAATTCAGCCTTGATTTCAGCGCAAACCTCGTCGAGCTTGTCCTGTCTTCTTGCGATAGCAACGATGTTACAGCCCTGATTAGCGAGAGCTTTTGCCATCTGAACGCCGAGACCGCCCGAACAGCCTGTTACAAGAGCTACCTGACCCTTTAAATCAAAATAGTTTTTCATAGTGTTTCTCCTTTGAAATAATTTGCTTATTTAGCTTTAGCTCAAATATTATAACATTTAGAACGATTACAGTCAATAATATTGACAAAAAATTAACAATATTTTCGTTTA